>JAHLWE010000066.1 GCA_019058135.1 Promethearchaeota archaeon
ATATAAATCTTAGAGCTACGGAATCAAAGTATAAAAATAGAAGAGGAGTAATAATAATTTAAAGATAGAATAATTTCCAAACATGGGGTATAGTTTGAGTGCTTTCAAGACTCTCATTGAGTGTATGGGTGGGAAAGTGGTATTACCAGATCCCACAAATCGTGAAGCTGTGAAAATCGGAGTCAAATACTCTCCTGAGTTTGTCTGCTTTCCCTTTAAAGTAACTCTTGGAGATTTTGTAAGTGCGATTAAAAAGGGAGCGGATACTTTGGTTATGGCTATAGATTGTGGCCCCTGTAGATTTGGATTTTACCATGCTGTTCAAGAACGTATTTTACATGATATGGGATATAAAGATGTCCGTGTGATACCTCTTGACCAAGCAGACTTATTAGAATTTAAATGGGTAAAAACCCTGTTTGAAGTAACTCCAACAAAAAATCTATTTCTATATACAAAAGCTGTTAAAGCGGTTCAATATTTTATAAAAAAAACAAAATATATTGAGGATATTTCGACCGCAGAGGGATTAATCAGATGCTATGAGCGAAATAAGGGGGATACAACTCGAGTTGTAAAGAAACTCCTAATAAAACTTGATAAAACTAATAAAATAAATGAATTACGTAAATTCAAATTGGTTATCACAAATGATTTTAAAAAAATTGATATAGATCGAAGTTGTAACCCCTTAAAAGTGGCACTATCAGGAGAGATCCATATCACATTAGAATCCCATGATAATCTCGATATTCGGCGTAAACTCGGCGAAATGGGGGTTCAACTATATCAGAATCTAAGTGTTTATGATTGGGTTATTCATAAATTTCATTTAAATTTTCATAGAAAGTGGTTAGAATATCTAGCTCGCCCTTATATGCCAATGGACATCGGAGGAGAAGCTGTGTGGGTCATTGGTGAGTATATCGATAGAGCAAGGTCTGGCTTCGATGGCTTCATCCATGCATATCCTTTCACTTGTATGCCTGAGATCAGTGCTAGAACCATTATAACGAACGTATTACATAAAAAATATGATTTGCCAATAATTTACTTCTCATTTGATGAACATGCTGCCGAAAGTGGCTTCAGAGCACGTTTAGAAGCGTTTGTAGATTTAATTCAAGGAAGGAGAGAACAAAAAAAACATAAGAAGGAAATTAAATTAGAAGAGAAATCAAAAGAGCCCTTATATGAGATTCATGGAGGTAGTCTATATAATAATATAGTGCAATTTATTCAAACAGGATAGGTGTTTATGAAATATGGTTCAAGTTAACGAAAAAATACACGTGTCAAAAGATGGAAAACGTGATAGTTATCTAGGTATAGATGTTGGGTCAGTTACTCTCAAATTTGTATTAATGGATAATGATCAAAGGGTTTTATCTAATGTTTTTTTGCGAAATCAAGGCAGCCCAATAGATTCCGTCAAATTTGGAATGGCAGAAATGAGAAGTCAAATCGAGAAAAATCCAGAGCTGCAGGAATATGCAATAAGAGCATGTGGTACCACTGGATCTGCAAGATATTTAACTAAGGCGGTGGTTGGAGGAGATCTTGCTAAAACAGAAATAATTGCACATGCTGTGGCAACTCAGTCGTTGTATCCAGATGTAAGAACCATTTTGGAAATTGGGGGCCAAGACTCAAAGATAATTATTCTCAGGGATGGAATCATTGTAGACTTCGCTATGAATAGTGTGTGTGCAGCTGGAACTGGTAGTTTTCTCGATCACCAAGCAACTCGCCTTAATATTCCAATTGAGGACTTTGGTGATTATGCCGTGAAATCAAAAAATACTGCTTCAATTGCTGGTCGATGTACCGTGTTTGCAGAATCAGACATGATTCACAAGCAAAATGCTGGATATTCAAAGGAGGATATTATTGCTGGGTTATGCGACTCTTTAGTAAGGAATTATTTAAATAATTTATCAAAAGGAAAAGATTTAGAAGAGCCTATTGTATTTCAAGGAGGAGTTTCATTTAATAAGGGGATTATTCAAGCTTTTAAAAGACACTTGGGCTGTAAAATAACTGTTCCTAAAAATGGTCTTAATGTACTCATGGGCGCGCTTGGAATGGCAATTCTTTCACGAGAATATTATATAAATAATGAAATTGATACAGTATTTAGAGGGCTTAGAATGACTGATATTGATTTTAGGACGAGAACGTTCAATTGTGGGGATTGCCCTAATAATTGCTCCATAGTAGAATGCTCCATCGTTGAGAATAATGAAGTTATTGCCAGATGGGGGTCAAGGTGCGGCAAATGGGAGGTGTTTTAGAGATGTCTAAATTTATTGAGCAATTATTTAATATGGGAAAGGAATATTTAGATACCTTAAAGCATAAGACAAAATTATCGACTTTATTTGATTATTTTACGGAAACAGTGATACCGAATTTTGTATCCGAGAAAGATATAAAAGCCTTCTACGAGAAACGTATGAACGAATTAAATGAACTTATATACAAACTTTAAAGGATGAAAAAAGGCTTTTAGATTAGAAAAAAATTATAAAAAGAGATAAAGAAATATGGAATCAAATATTAATAAAAAATCGGAAATTGCCATAGTTGATAAATCGGTTTCTCTTGAAGAAGAAAAGGAGCCAGAGAAAGTGAATATGAAGGCGGTGGCGGGTGATTTACTTTATGGGGCTTTAAAATATATTGGCGGTTCTGCGTTAATGCTATTTAACGATTTAACAATTAACGGGAATGAGAATATTCCGTTGTTCGGGAAAGCAATTCTTACAACAATTAGTAAAAATGTAATGCTTGATATGCTTATTATAAGTCAAGTGTCTGGGAGAAAGATACATTTTATGTTACACCCAAAACTCATAAAAAATCCTGTTGCTGGGCCAGTTTTAAAGATGTTAGGAATGTTTCGAAGTACAGAGAGCAAGGAAGATATAGAGCCAGTAGAAAAGGTTTTTGATTATTTAAACAAAAAAGGTGATCTTGTAGCGATGACGCCTGAGGCAAAATTAACTGACGAAGTGCAACTCAAGTCAATGGCAGCTATTATAAAGTTTGCAGTTGCTGCTGATGCGCCAATTATTCCGATTGCAATATACACCGAACAAAAGACCCTATTTAACATTATTCCTAGTACTCGGCTAAAAATGAAGATTGGTACTCCAATTAATTTCGATAAGAGATTGAATAAGGATAAATTTAGAGACGAGAGATATAAACAAGCAACGGAAATCATAAAGATCATTGATATTCTTCGACTTGAAGGCAAGGAAGAATCCGAGAGAGAAGAAAGAGAAAAAGAAAAAGAAAAAGAAGAAAAGAAAAATCAGTAAGATAAATTTTAAAATTTTTTAAATTCTATTTTTTTATAATAATTAATTCTTATTTTTTACCTTCTAATATTACAGGGTTTGATAACGTGCCAATTTTTTCGATTGTTGCTTCAATTAGGGCTCCAGGATTAATTGGACTTATTCCGCTGGGAGTGCCGGTTGCGATTATATCGCCCGGTTCCATTGTAAAAAACTTACTGATATAATGTAAGATTTCCGGAACAT
>JAHLWE010000006.1 GCA_019058135.1 Promethearchaeota archaeon
CTTGGTTTGCCGGAACTTCACCTAATCCTCCAACTTTAACCACACCTGCGTATTCAAATGTAAATATCCAAACCTTCATTTTTAATTTCTTTTCATTCTTTTCAAAAGAAATAATAATTAAATTATGATTGTGTTCTTCTTAAACCTAATTTTAAATAATTATTAATTAACATTAAATATTAGTTTCATTAGTCAAATATAGATTTTAACTATTAAAATAACTATACAAAATATTTGAGATTATCCTTCAATTTTAAAATAAAGATAGAATTAAATTTTTCAAAGAAAGTAAAAATAATTAAGTTAACATTTGAATTATTAATATTGATTAATTAAAAAATAAAATTGTGTTTTTGGTAAATGAAAATGACTAAATCTATAAAAGTTGAAATCCCTCCCGAATTAGTGCCTTATCTAAATGATGATCCGGAAAAAAAAATAAAAATATTACTCGTTTTTGAACTTTACAGAGAACAAAGGTTAAGTCTTCGACAAGCGGCTGAAATTTTAAAAATTACTTATCGCGAAATGGAAGAACTTCTGGAGAAAAATAATATTTATCTAGACTTTGGAAAACGGGAATTAGATGAGGAACTTCAATATGGATTTAGCAGTAAGTGATTCTGATGTTCTTATTCACCTTTCAAAAATAAATCAATTAGAACTCCTACAGAATCAATTTTCAAAAATTTACATTTCTAATATAATTTATAACGAGACAGTAGTTCAAGGAATAACATTACAGAAAAAGGATGCGTTTATTTTAAAAGAGTTTATTCAGACAGGTTTAATTAAATAAAGAAGGTAGAAACAGAAAAAACTATTGAAATAATGGAAAGATATCATATTCATGAAGGAGAAAGTTCAATTATTGCCTTGGCAAAAGAATTTAAAGTAAATTATTGCTTAACTAATGAAATAAAAGTAAGAAAAATTATTAGATCTGAAGGATTTAAAGTGGTTGGTACCTTGGGAATTATATTGAAATCTTATAATCTTGGGCAAGTAGATAAAAAGGATTGTATAAATCTATTAAAAAATATTCAATCGAGTTCAAGGGAATTTAGATTTCATCCTAAATTGATTAATAAAGTTATTAAAGAAATCGAAAGAGAATAAGAAGGAGATTATAAAAAAAATTTTTATTTCTTTCTAATTATCTTTTTTGATTGCCATTTTTAAAATAATAAAACTTTTTTTACTTTCTATTTCTATTTCTATTTGAATTATTATGTGTGATACATTTCTTGCATTAACAAATAGTACTAAAAATGGGGATGTGATTTTTGGAAAAAATAGTGATAGACCTCAATCAGAAGCTCAATTAATTTCCTATTCTCCCAGAACCAAGCATGCTATTGGAGAGGAATTAAAATGCACCTATATTTCGATTCCTCAAGTTAACGAGACTGCTGCAGTATTATTACGCCAACCTTGGTGGATGTACGGTGCTGAAATGGGTGCAAATGAATATGGTGTAGGTATTGGTAATGACGCTGTTTTTACTAAGGACCCATTAAGAGAGACCGGCTTATTAGGAATGGATCTCTTACGTTTAGGACTCGAAAGAGGTAAAACAGCAAAAGAAGCACTTGATACGATCATACAATTATTAGAAAAATTTGGACAAGGAGGGAGCTGTGCTTTTGGAGCTGAAGGATGGTCTTACCATAATTCGTTTTTAATTGCTGATCCTAAAGAAGCTTACTTATTAGAAACAGCAGATATGTGGTGGGTTGTTGAAGTAGTTAAAGATGTAAGATCTATTTCAAATAATTTATCAATTCGGGGAAAAGGTGATTTCAGAAGGGACGGAATAGTACAATATACTATAGAAAAGGGTTATTGTAAAGATGATGATGATTTTAACTTTGCTAAAAATTTTTCAGCTGCACCAATTCCAGAGAAATTTCCACCTACTTGTCGAGATGGTAAATCTTTGCAACTATTAACTGAAAATAAAGGAAATTTAACCCCTACATTGATGATGGAATTTCTACGAGAGCATAAAATTGGTTTGTGTATGCACCGTGGAACGCCATCAGCTGGAAGTCAGATAAGTTTGCTTAGATCAAATTCGAGAAAATCAATTCATTGGTTCACAGGTACAATGTTACCATGTCTAAGTGTTTTTAAGCCTTATATATTTCCTGTAGCAGGATTAAAAGTTTTAGAACCCAAACCTAATGATAAAATAGATTCAGAATGGTTATGGAGTAAACATAGCGATTATATTAAGCCATTCAAAAATCGTTTTAACAAAGTAGAGTACCAAGAATTCGTTAAAAAATCGAAAGAAATTGAAAACCCAATAATTAAAAAAGTAAATGATATCCTAGCTGATGAAGAGAATATTTCTGAAGAAGAATTTGTTAATAGAATTAGAAAAATTAATTCTGAAGCTTGGAAAAAATCTGAAGAAATGATAAGTTAAATAATTAAAATCCCTTTATTTTTTTTCCAACTATAGCATTCATTAATGTTCATATTTTTAATTTTTACGCAGAAAAATGACATTAGAACCAATAAGTAATATATATAACATAATTTATTAAGTTGAAAATGGTGATTGTAAGAACAGTTGGAGTTGATGAACATATTAAAAAATTAGTTAAATCTTTGAGTCTTTTTTTTTAAATTTCAATTTTATTTCTCTTAATTTAAACATTTTAAGAAAAATATATTCTTAATAA
>JAHLWE010000067.1 GCA_019058135.1 Promethearchaeota archaeon
ACTGCGGCACCAGATGTAAAGTTGTAATGAACAGTCCCTTTTCTGCCAACAAGACAATAAGGATTGCCCCAACCAATTTCTTCTTCAGTACGATTAGATAGATATCCCCATGGAACCCAGTATTTTCTATAATGGTTAGAAGAATCATTCCAATAATGTGTGTCTTCCATGGATGCGTTTAATACAAAAACCCCTGGAAGCATTTCTTTTGAAGATATGTCTAATCCTTGCATAAAAAGAGTCATTATTACTTTCCCAAGAACGTCTCCAGCAGGTCCAAATTGTCCAAACATTCCCATTGCTTTTCCCATTCCACCCCAGAGAGCAGAAGGATTACCCATCATGCCACCATCTGGGGTTCCAGCTTGAGATGAGACTCCATATTCTTGTCCAGAAACCATCAGTGGTAATGAAATAGAAGAACTGATAAGAAAGGCGATAATCAACACTGTTTTAAATCCAATTTTTGCCATGATTATCCCTATCTTTTAAAATTTTTTATTATAATTTATTTAGATTTATATTTACATATAGAAAATTTTCTTTTTATAAATTGAGTTTCTAATATATTAGAAAAATCAAAATTTGCCTTGTTGGGTGCATATATGATTAAAATAATTATTCAAATTCGAATTGTCAATTATTTTTTTGATAAAAAGGTTCTTATATTTAAATATTTTAATAAATTTACAAAAAGCTTTCTTATTTCTTTAAATAGGCGGAATTTGGATACAATTTTTAATGCAAACAACAAATTGAGATTATTAATTTAGATTAAAATTTAACTTTCTACATCTTCTATTTTCAAAAATGTAATAAAAAATATTAAAATAAAGATAACTGCGGACAGTATTAGGCTCCAAGTTTTTATTGTGTTTCCCAAGTCAAAAATGGGGCCAATATCATAGGTAATTAGGCTTGAACCCATAAAAACTATTGCGATCAGGTATCCTAGAATGTATGATTTAAATGATCTATCTTCCATCTTTCCTTTAATAAGATTAGCTAATGCAACAAAACACACAATAACAAATCCTGCATAATAAAATAAATCTATAATTGGAATTTCGAAAATTTCTAAAAATATAAAGAATAGGAAACAAAAGGCGTCAAAAACTTTTACACCCATGAAAAAACTAGCATCATCTGGTCTCATATAGAATTGCTCGTATTCAATTATACCAGATTTCTTAAATAAAATAATTAAAGAACCAAAAGCAAGTGCAGTACATAATGCTCTTGAAATTACATATATATAATCCAATAATGGAACCCAAATAGTACTCCATAAATATATTGATAATGTGATAATTTCAGGAATGATAATAATTCCGCATATAATAGGGAGAATAATTGCAATTATTACTGCGATTTTGGTTAATAAAGAAGTTTTAGATTGTGAATCCCATTCTTCTCGTCTAAAAGTAGTTAGACGCCATGCAAACGATGCAAATGCTAAAACTGAAATAATAGGAGTAACTAATGGATAAATTAAAATTAGTAGAACAAATATTGCATTAAGTCCATAGAAAAATTTCAATCTTAAAGGAACTACTCCAATGGTTTTATCCATCATATCTATTGAGGTGGCAGTTCGATTTGCAAAAATTAACAAAAAATATACCCAAGAAATGCTAAAAACAAGCGGAATCAGTATTTTTAATAAAAAAAATTGTGTTTGTTCGTCAGCCCATGCTAATTGAAATGGTACAAGGAAAAAGATTATGAAAATTAAAATGGGAACTAAAAAAATAGATAAGAGGACTATCAACCTACTTACAATGATGCCTTTTATTTTTCTGGACATTCTTAATCATCACATTAAATATTTTATCTAATTGATTTATTTTATGATTAAATATTATTTAATTCTATATAAATTTAAAAGTTAAAAAGATGTTTAAACATTTGAACTCTATTAATAAAAATGAAATTTTGTTTGTATAAATAAAAAAAAGAAAGAAAAAATAGAGATTCTTAATAATTTTATTATTAATTAGAGGTTTATTAACTTATTCTTTAAGCTTTAGCCCCACACTTAGTGCAAAATGTATCTTCTGGTTCCAGTCTAGCTCCACATTTCATACAAAAGTTTGTGGCTTCAGTGGATGCAATTGCTGCTTTCTTTTCTACTTCTCCTTTTTCAGCGGTGCCAAATTCCGGTTCTGCATAACTCTTAACTTTTCCTCCTTCTTCACCCGGTTTATATTTCAGCGAGCCTATAAAAGCCCCAAACACCCCCCCAATTAAACAACCTTCTAAAATTGCTGTTATAACGGCCAATACAAACGGTCTATCCGTTAACCCTTCAAATATATCATTAATTAATTCAGTAATAAAACTTAAATCGATGGGTAAACCTACACCCCCGACTATTATATTAAGAATTACAGGTATTAAAAGATAGATTACGATAGTTGGTATCATATAGCCCAAACCTATAGCTACCGAAGTTGTGAGACCTCCCTTTGGGCTATGAGCGAATATGGCTGCTGTAAGTGTACAGCATAATATCCAAGGGAGAACTACTGCCAGCATCATCATAGGCTCGTCTGGTCTATAAATAAGAATCCAATCTAGCGGAAAGAGCATTAATAAGATGATCCCCAAGGCAGCACCACCTAAAATAGGTATTAATGCCCCTAAAGGTCCTAGCATAGGTAACATTGAACTAAGTGTTACTAGAGCATCACCCAGATTTGTAATTACCCCGCCAGTAATTGCTGACCCAAGGTCTAAAAACGTAAAACTGATCCAAGCCATCGGGATGAGACACAACATCCCCAAGCAGCCTGAACAAATTACTCTTTTTAATCCCATTATACATCTCTCATAAAATTAGATCTTGTTATTATCTATATTAAAAAAATTATCGTATTTAATTTCACGTATATTTTATATATTAAAATAAAAAATAAGATAAATAGATTTTATTTTATGGAAACAATTCTTCCTTTATCCATTTTAATTAGTTGATCGCAATATTTAGCTAAATCTCGATGAGAAACTACAATCATCGTTGTATCATAATCCTTATTTAGTTTTTTGAGAAGGTTCATTATCATTGTTTCAGAATCCGGATCTAAATTCCCGGTTGGTTCATCAGCTAGAATCACTCGGGGGCGATGCACAATTGCCCGGGCGATTGCAGCTCTTTGTTTCTCACCACCAGACATTTGGACAGGAAAGTGGTCTTTTCTCTCTAATAGATCCACATCACGTAAAGCAGAAATAGCTCTATTTTCAATTTCTTTATTGCGTAATACTGTTGGCCATAAAGTGGATTCTACATTTTCAATAGCGGTTAAATTATTGATTAAATTAAAATCTTGGAAGACAAAGCCAATTTTTCTTCTACGAATTCGGGCAAGACGATCTTCTGTGGAGCGGGAAATATTTTCACCATCTAATATAACCTTCCCACTATCGGGTAAATCTAGACCTGATAATACATTTAAAAGTGTGCTTTTTCCGCAAGCAGTTGGTCCTTGTATGATTACGAATTTTCCTTCTTTAATTTCCAAATTGATATCGATAAGTGCTCTAATAATTGCACCTTCTCTTCTATATTCCTTATTAACTTCTTCGGCCTTAATCATAACATCTATATCTACCATTTTTTTTCATCTCCTTTAATTAAGTTCCCACCTTTTTTAAGGCAATTATGGGCCTTACTTTTAGAACTCTACGTGTCCCCAAAAATATGCCAATTAATTGAACTAAAATGAACAAAATAAATGTAACAAACACAGAACCGAGAGAGATTAAAGGTAATCCTGATGCAGCAAAGGTAGGATCATATGCTGAATAGAAATATCCTAAAAATGCTACTATGTGAAATAAAATTTCAATTACGATAATAAATCCACTTAATGTAGTAAATAAAATTTCGCCTATAATGATCGCTTGACAATTTTTATTGGTCCAACCAATGCATTTGAGTGTGGCTATTTCACGTCTTCTATAATTCGTGATTATCCAGGCATATAAAAGCGATAGGAATATTGAAATGCCCATTGCAATAAAAAATGAGGTAAGTCCAATGTCTCCCAACTCCGGAGTTAAATCCAATGAAAATGAAGACCAAAAAAGTAGCCCCGTGTACATTAAAGTAAAGACTGTAAACCTTCTTTTACTTCGTAATGTAAGGACAATTGCCTTTTTCCATAGTCTTAAAGCCATAATATTCACTTAAAAATTTATTATAAATTTTTTTAGTTAGTTCCAAAATATTTTTGGATATATTAAATTAAAGAAGAATGTATTTTATATATTTAAGTAATAGGTAATAAAAGAGTTTTAAAATAATTTTTAGCTATCAATATTCATTAATAGAAAAATTCAAAAATTCAAAAGGGTTGAGAAATATTGTCTAGTAAGATTAGTACTATTATAAATGACTTATTAAATGAAGAACCAAATGTAATAGTGGTAGCTTTAATTGGTAGTGATAATCAAATAAGTTTTCAAACGGAAAATTGGGATTTATCACAAGATTTATCGGGTATATTG
>JAHLWE010000068.1 GCA_019058135.1 Promethearchaeota archaeon
CGTTATCAATTTTTATACAATCAACAGGACAGATTCCTTGACAAATTCCACAACCAGAACATATTTTTGAATCAAATATAACCTTGACAGGTTCATATATTGGTTTAACTTTAATAAAATCCTTATTTTTAATATTAAATTTTAATTCTGAAGTATTTTCATTTTTTTTAATTTCAATTAAATTTTCATATTTCAAAAGATAACATAAGCTCAAGATCTTTTTTAAATCATGATTAAATTCTTTACTAAATTCTTTTAAATCTTTAATAAAAGCAATTTCTTTATTTTTTAAAAAATTAAAGAGAGAATATTTTAATTTGTCTGCATCGTACAATGTAAAAATGAAATCGTAATATTCCTCTTCTGAATATATTCCTGAATTTAAAATGTCTTCCTTAGAATCAATTAGATTTCTAAATCTATATGATTTTATAACATTTAACGCATCATTTAAAACATTCCTATTAATATTCTCTTGCACTTTCATTTTTCTTCAAATTAAATATTTATATATAAAATAATCCGAGATCCCTTGCAAGGAGAGTCACTTTATAACTAAAATTTTTTTATAAAGGTCATTCTATTCAGATTTTTTTGGTAAAGGAGGCAATTTTTTTAGTTTCTCTATTATATCAGTAGTAGCATTAAGAAAATTTTCCACCTCTGCAGCAGATACAAAATAATATTCAACTCTATTTTCAGATATTCCGATATGTTTGAAAAGTTTTTTTAAAAATTTAATATGCTTATATGTATTCATATTACCATCTCCGAACTCACACTCATGCTCATGTCAACCTATTATTGCAACCCCATCTGCCCCATTGAGAAGTGATTCTATGATTATATCCAAACTTACACGTCCTGTACATTTCACTCTTATTATATAGATATCAGATGAATATTGTTTTCTACAAGTTCCGGTTAAATCTGCAGCTGCATAACCTCATTTTTCGCAAGCAAACATTATAATTTTAGGATTTTGATTTATTATTTTACTTTCCATTTTTTTTAAACCCCTCATTTTTTATTATTTACTTAGATTTAAACTGTATCCTCCATAGAATAATTATTTCCACAGATTCCATATATTTCACTTTTAAATTGATAATTCCTATAATATTTTAGATCTAATGCATTAGCTGGACAGACTGTTACACACAATCCACATCCTTTACAATTTAATTCATCAACTTCGGCTACACCATCTTCATTTACTTTAATAGTGTGATAGAAACATGATTTTTCACACCGGTGGCATCCCATACATAGATTCTGATCAACTTCCGGTATCATTAATTCTTGTCTTATTCTACCTGATAATACAAGTGCTGATGCTTTACTCGCAGCTGCTAATGCAGTAGATACGGAATATGGAATGTTTTTTGGACCTGCAGCACAACCACAAATATATATACCCCGTTTATTGGTCTCTTGAGGTGAAAGACATCCATGAATTTCTGATAAAAATCCATTTGGCCCTTTATCCAATACCAATACTGCAATGGCTTCTTTTGTTCCTTTTGATGGATTGATTCCGGTGGATAAAACAATTAAATCATATTCCATCTCTTGAATACCCAATGATTCTCTTAAAGAATCTTGCACCAAAAATTTCAAATTTTTTGTTTTCGGATCTTCATACACTCGTGAAATATTACTCTTCATGAAATTAATTCCTGCTTTCCTCGCTGCAGTATAATACTCTTCATTCCCTTTATCGGTAGCTCTAATATCAATGTAAAAAATTATGATTTCCATATCTGGATATTCTTGTTTTAAAAGTTGGGCATTTTTCATTGCAACCATGCAACAAACACCCGAACAATATATATTAGCTTTTAAATTCCGTGATCCAACACATTGAAACATAGCAACATTTTTAGGCGTTTTACAATCGGAAATTCTATGGACATGACCATCAGTTGGACCGATTGGACTTAACAATCTTTCCAATTCTATTTGGGTTATTACATTCGGATAGATGCCATAACCATACTCATTACTATCAATAATTGGATATTCATCCCAACCAGTTGCTATTATAACCGCCCCCACTTTAATATCAATATATTCTGGCTGTTGTTCATAATCAATTGCTTCAGCAGGACAATCTTTTTCACAAAGTTTGCAGTCAATGCATACTTCTTTATCAATTAAAGCAAGAATCGGGACTGCTTGTGGAAATGGAATATAAATTGCATGTCTCTGCCCAATTCCTCTATTAAATTCATCTGGCACATCTATTGGACATTTAGTGGTGCATAAACCGCATCCCGTACATTTGTTTTCATCAACATATCTTGGTTTTTTAAGAATTTTTATTTCATAATTGCCAGCGAATCCACCAAATTCGACAACTTCACAGTATGTCATTAATTCAATATTTGGATGTTTTGATGCATTAACCATAATTGGTGCTAGTACTCATATTCCGCAATCATCTGTTGGAAATATTCGATCTAACTGTGCCATTCTACCGCCTATTGTTGGTTCTTTTTCAACTAGATATACCTTAATACCATGATTTGCTAAATCTAACGCAGCATTCATCCCGGCAATACCAGCTCCTATAACTAACGCTGATTTCTCAACGCTCAAAACCTTGATTGGCACAGTTTCTAAAAGACGTGCTCTATTTACTCCTGCTCGAATTAAATTTTTTGCTTTATGAGTCGCATTTTCTTTGTTATCTTGATGTACAAAAGAACAATGTTCTCTTATATTTAACATTTGAAAATAATTTGGATTTAATCAGGACTCAGCACACAATGATTTGTATGTAGGTTAATGAATTTTTGGTGTTCATGACGCTAATGCTACTCTATTTAAGTCCAAAACTTGAATATA
>JAHLWE010000007.1 GCA_019058135.1 Promethearchaeota archaeon
ATATTGAATATTATGAGCCAATAGAAGATCCAAGCATTGAAATGAACAAAAAAGAGGAAGCAGAGAAATAGATCAAGTATAAATTGAACCTCAATTAAATATTTTAAATATTCTTATTCTTTTTTTTTTATTTACTACATCTTAGATTTATATTTTTATGTTTTCATAAAGATTTTTAATATAATACTAAGAGTTATTCATTAAGTTAAAAAAAAAGAGTATAAAAATTTTCATGAAAGCGGCTGTTTTTAAGGGATTAGAAGAAAAAATAAAAATAGTTGAAGATTATCCTAAACCAGTTCCAGATAAGGATGAAATTTTAATAAAAGTAAAATTCTGCGGAATTTGCGGAACCGATGTATCTAGCTATTTTTATCAACTAGGTAATGTTCCCATAATTATGGGTCATGAGTTTTCAGGCATTATAGATTCAATTGGAGAGAATGTAAAAAATTTTCAAAAAGGAGACACAGTTTCGGCTTGGGCAGATAAAGAATATTTTGGAAGTGTTGAGGATGGTGGATTTGCTGAATATATAAAAGTAAAAGAGAGTTATGTAGTGAAAAAACCAAATGAAATAACTTTTGAAGAAATGTGTCTTGCAGAGCCTGTATCATGCCTTACTCATGCGCGAGATATTTCGGGAATAGGAAAAAATGAAGGAGTTATTATTTTAGGGAGTGGTGTTATGGGAATCTCTTTATTGCAAGTATTATTAGCAACGAGAGAACCTAAGTATGTTATAATGGTAGATTTTAATCAAAGTTTACTTGATAAAGCAATGGAGTTAGGAGCAAGTGCTTGTTTTAAACCAAAACAAAAAGTAAAGATTAGGAAATTTATAAGAGAGCATGGAGCTTGTTCTTTTGTATATGATTGTGCTGGAACAGAATCTTCTTATTTATTAAGTTTAGAATTAGTTGAAAAAGGTGGAACGGTATTACTCGAGGGGATTAAAAGAGGAAATATTCCAATACCAATGTTTATGATTGTATATAATGAAATTGTGGTTAAGGGAAGCTATTGTCAAACCAGAAAAGACTTTTTGGAAGCTATAGAACTCATAAAAAATAGAAAGATAAACACACAAAAAATGATTTCAGATATAATTCCTTTAGAGAAGGTTCAGGAGGGAATAGAAAGAATGAAGAAAAGTGATAGAACTGAAATTAAAATTTTAGTAAAAATATCATAATTTAATAGTTTTTTTCTCATTATTAGTCTTAAGATGAAAGAAAAATTTAATAATCAGCCATTAAGAGGAATGGCAGACCGTTTCCCTCCTGATATGAGGGAAGAATATTATATAATTAATAAAATTAGGGATATTTCTAAAAATTATGTATATGAAGAATATGAAACTCCACTTTTAGAACCTATGGAGATTTATGCTGCAAAATCATCAGCTGAGTTAATAACTGAGCAGTCTTTTACTTTTACGAGTAAAGGTGGAGATGAATTAATACTAAGACCAGAATTAACTCCTTCTTTAGCCCGAATGATATCAAGAAAGAGTCAAGAAATGAAGAAACCCATTCGTTGGTTTAGCGTTCCAACTTGTTATCGCTACGAAAGGCCACAGAGAGGGCGAGCACGCTCTTTTAAACAAATTAATTTTGATATTTTAGGCGAGATTAGTTTATTAGAAGAAATTGAGATTTTTAATATATCTGTAGATATTTTTACATCATTTGGAGCAATAAGTGATCAATTTCAAATATATTATAATAACAGACGTTTAATTGATGCGATTTTCAAATTCATTCTTAAAATTCCTAACAACCTTTATTGGAAAGTTTATAAGGCACTTGATAAATCTGATAAAATGGAAGATGAGGAATACCAAAAATACTTGATGGATACTTTTAACGATAATAAATTAGTAAAGAATATTTTACAATTAAATGAGATTAATGATATTGAGAATTTACCTTATGATAACATTCCAAATGAATTTTATAATTCTCAGGGATATAAAGAAATAAAACAGTTGCAAAAATTATTAAAAGAAACAAATTTGGAAGAATACTGCACCTTTTCAGCTGGTGTAGTAAGAGGTTTAGATTATTACACAGGAACTGTTTATGAAGTATATGATATGGGAGAAGAAAATAGAAGGGCTATTTTTGGTGGTGGTAGGTATGATGATTTATTAACTTTATTTTCCAATGAACAGATATCTGGGATTGGTTTTGGAATGGGGCTCTTATCATTTAAATTGTTTTTACGAACCTATAACCTGATTCCAGAGAATGTAAAAGAGTTAGATTATTCAAATATTATTTATGTAACAACGTTTAATGAGAAACTTGCTCCTTTAAGTATTAAATTATCTCAAAAACTTAGAAATATGGGTTTTGAATGTCTTATTGATTATTCTTGTGGAAAGTTGGGAAATCAAATAAGCAAAGCTAATGAATTAAATTGTAAAGCAGTTGTAATAATTGGACCAAAAGAACAAGAAGGAAATTCTGTAACTATTAAAAATTTGCTCACTAATACTCAAGAAACACCTAAATTAAAAAATTTAAATAGAAAGATTTTAGAGGATATACTTGAAAAGTGAGGTTTGATGGGTAAGAATTTTGCGGATGAATTGATTTCACAAATTCGAGAGAAAAGGTCAATAATTTGTATCGGTTTAGATCCTTGGCTACCAGATAATAAAGAAACGTTTTATATTCCACAATTTTTGGTGGATGAATATAATGATAATTCCAAGGTGATATTTGAATTTAATAAAAGATTAATTGATGCAACAGTTGATTTTACTCCAATCTATAAACCCAATATAGCTTTTTATGAGAGATATGAGGCATTATCAGGATTAAAAAAAACAATAAAATATATCCAAAAAAAAAATTCATTAGTTATTTTAGATGCAAAAAGGGGAGATATTGGAAGTACCTGTCAAGTATATGCATCAAATCTTTTTGAGGGGTATAATGCTGATTCAATAACATTAAATTCTTATTTTGGAAGTGACGGTGTTAAGCCATTTGTATCCTATAAAGAAAAAGGATTTTTTACTCAAGTTAAAAATTCAAATAAGAGTTCTGCAGAATTTCAAGATTTATTCTCAATTCGTTTAGAAAATATCCCAATTGAACAAGTTGCAATTGAGATTGAGAAAATAAAAGGAAAAAAAATAATTTTAGAGAGAAATTTTATTCATATGGCGCGTTTAGTGAAAGAGTGGGGTAAAGAATTAATAGGAATAAATGAGTACAGCTCATTTGGCGCTGTAGTGGGAGCAACTTTCCCTGAACAAATGATCTCAATTCGAAAGATAATAGATAATTGTTTTCTATTAATTCCGGGTTATGGCACACAAGGTGCTACAGCGGAGGACGTGGTTCATGGAGTAAATGACGATGGATTAGGGGCAATTATTAATTCATCTCGAAGCATTGATTTTGCATATCAGAAACTGAATTATTCTAAAAAATTCTCTCCCGAAAATTTTGATAAAGCAGCAAGTGAAGCTGCATTGAAAATGAGGGAAGATATTAATAAAAAATTAAAGCAGAATAATAAAAGGATAATATAAATCTCCAATTTTTTATAATTCTCCCATTAATGGACCAATTATTGACATTGCAACTGTAATAGGAATTATTAATAAAACCGTAATAAAAATTGCCTTTTTAATTCCGGTGTCATGAAAAATATTAATCATATTTGTCACAATGAAGACTGCAAGAATCGTAAGACCAAGAACTAGAATAATATTAAAACCTCTCATTTCAATAAACATTAATTGCATCATAATAAACATAATTGTTCCCAAATAAATGAGATAATATATTAGTACATTTTTCATACTTGTTTTTTTTTCAGCTTTTACAATACTTAATCCTACTTTTAGTAGAACCATCCCTACTACGGAAGTGATTGTAACAATAAGAATTGGAGTTATGACCCCCCAGGGAATTTCAGCTTGAAGTAACATATTAATATCCTTTTTTAAAAAATTATAATTTTTTTATAATTTAGTTTATATTTTTATAGATAAAAGATTTAAAGTTAAATTTAATTATATCTAACTTAACTATAATTAATCAAAAATAATACACTTTAATAAATTTGGAGGAGTATTTTAAAAGAAAAAATAAAAATTAAGGTCATTGGAATGGAAACTGAAGAAATACGAATATATGTAGCTATTTGTCGTTGAGGGATAAATATTGGGGGATTTATTGACACAGATGCCTTGGTTGAATATGCAAAGACTTTACCCAACGTGGTTGAATCAAGTAATTATATAAGTCTATGTACTGAAGGCGGAGCAGTATTTATTAAAGAAAAAATGGAAGAAACCAATTCTAATAGATTAGTTGTTTGTGCGTGTACTCCGATAACACATGAACCCGTATTTAAAAAAGTATTAGAAGATACAGTGGTTGATCCATCATATTTAGAATTTTGTAACATTAGAGAACACTCATCATTAGTTCATATGCATGATAAAGAGGGCGCATTAAAAGTTGCAAAGGATTTGCTTCGCTCTGCAGTTGCAAGAGCTGCAGGATTAGAGAAAATTCTTATAAGAGAAGTTGATGTACTTGGAAAGTGCTTGGTTATCGGTGGAGGTGTTGCGGGATTAAAAGCAGCAAATGAACTTGGAAGTCAAGATTATGAAGTGTTTTTAGTTGAGAAAGAGCCAACAATTGGCGGAAAAATGGCAATGCTTGATAGAACTTTTCCAACTGATGATTGCAGCATATGAATATTGGGACCTGTTATGTTAGATGTTGCAAGGAATGAAAATGTTAAGTTATATACATACTCCGAAGTGTCCAAAATTTCAGGTTATATAGGAAATTTTTCAGTAGAAATTAATCAAAGAGCTAGGTATGTAAATAATGATTGTAACGGTTGCGGAGCTTGTATGGATGTGTGTCCTGCTTATGGATATAATGAATTCAATCAAGGATTAAATCCTAGACCAGCAATTTACATTAGTTTTCCACAAGCCGTTCCATCGATTGCACAAATTGATATGAATCAATGTATTAAATGCGGTTTATGTGAGAGCGTTTGTGAATTAGAAGCAATAGATTTTGACCAACAACCTGAAATAATTAAATTAGATGTCGGAACCATAATTGTAGCAACAGGTTGGGATGAATATATACCAGAAGATGGATATTTAGGATACAATAAATATGATAATGTCATAACTCAGTTACAATTAGAACGGATTTTAGCGCCAAATGGACCCACTAACGGACATTTGGTAAGACCATCTGATGGAAAAGAACCTAAAAGAATTTTATTCATCCAATGCGTTGGCTCAAGAGATTTAAACAGGAATGCTTACTGTTCAGGTGGTGTGTGTTGCATGATTAGCATAAAAAATTCAAAATTAATCAAACAACATTACCCTGATGCAGAAATTACTATTGCCTATATGGATATGCGTGCTGCAGGGAAATATTATGAGGAATACTACACTGCTTCGAGAAAAGAGGGTATACAATATTTACGCAGTAATATCTCAAGAGTTTATGAAGACCCAGAAACAAAAAATTTGAAAGTTCTTATCCAAGATACATTGAGAGAAACTCTAGGTGTTAAAGAGAAAGAATATGATTTGATTATTCTTTCTGCTGCAATGATTCCAGATTATGATATTTCTGCACTGATAAAGACATTGAAATTAGAAGTCACTCCAGATGGTTTTTTTAAAGAAAGACACGCAAGATTAGAACCAATAGAGACGAAAATTCCCGGTATCTCACTTGCAGGCGTTGCTCAAGGTCCAAAATCGATCGCTGAATCGATTATGCAAGCAGGAGGAGCTGCATCATCTGCTGGAAAATTAATGAAACGTGGAAAATATAAAATAGAACTCATTACAGGAGAAGTAGATAAGGAAAAATGTAGTAAATGTGGATTATGTATACTAAATTGTCCATATGATGCTATTAAAATGGTCGAAGATGGTGCAGAAGTTGATGAAATTGCATGTAGAGGTTGTGGTTCTTGTCTTGCGAATTGTCCAAGTGAAGCAATAACTTTAAGATATTATCGAGAAGTTCAATATGAAGATCAAATTGATGCTTTATTAGAAGGAATAAAGGAAGAGGTGGCATAAAAAAATGGAAGATTTTAAAATTTTAGCTTTTTTATGTATGAAATGAGGTTACGGAGCGGCAGATATGGCTGGAACGATTCGTGCACAATATCCTACCACAATTAGACCAATTAGAGTAAACTGCACTGCAAGAGTAACTCCAAGTTTAATCATGAGATCAATTGGTAGTGGAGCTGATGGAGTTTTAATAGTTGGTTGATATCCAGGTGAATGTGATTATGAAATTGGGAATAAAGTTGCTTTAAAAAATGTGGAATATGTGCAAGAAATCTTAGAAGTTATTGGTTTTAACCCAGAGAGAGTATTTATGGAGTATTGTAGCTCAGCGGAAGGAGATAAATTTCAAAAAACTGCAATAATAACTTCGGAAAGGATTAATAAGCTTGGAAAAAGTCCCCTCAACAAATTAAAAACCGAATAGAATGAATGATATGAATAAATTTTAGTCGTATTATGACAGCCTATCGCAATAGGATTCGGTATTAAACCTTTTAAATTTTAATTGAATTATTTTAAAAAGCATAATTATAATTTGAGTTAAGGAATATGAAAGAAATTATAATCGAAAATGAAAAAATTGGTGAAATTATAGCAAAATTATTACTAGATAAAAATCCAAAAACATGTAAAGCAATTTGGGATATATTACCCTTAAAAATATCATTATCACGGTGGGGTGATGAATTATATGGTTCAATTCCTTTAAAAATAGAGAAAGAAAATGCACAAGAAGATTGTGATGTTGGTGATATTGCGTATTGGATTCAAGGTACTGGATTTTGTATTATGTTTGGACCGACTCCAGTTAGTAAAGGCGATAAGCCGAGAGCTATTTCACCTGTAAATGTTTTTGCAAAAATTGAAGGAGATATTTCAATATTCAATCAATTTCAAACATTTGAAGGAACTGTTAAAAAAGGAAAATAATTTGCTTTTCTATTAAAATTCAAATATTATGACTTTTTATAAAATTTAAAAAATGAAATTTTTTTTTATTTTTTAATAATTTATTCAATCAGCAGAGCTTTCCCATGAAAGAGAGAGATAAACAAAATTTAATCGAATCTGCAAATAAAAAATTAAATAAAGCAGAAAGATTTTTCGAAATTGAGAATTATAATAAAGCTGCGAAACATTTCATAAAAGCTGGAGAAGATTTCTTTAAAGTTGGGGAATATGATGCTGCTGAAAAAATCTTTTCAATGGCAAGCAAATCTTATGAATACAGCCAAGAATATGAGAACATATCAAATTATTACAGGAAAGCAGCCAATGCCAGTTTAATGATAGATGAGTTTAATAAGGCAGGGCAAAATTTTCAATTAGCGGCAAAATATGCTTTAAAGAGAGAAAGAAGTAAAAATAGAGATTTTAATGCATTGTTTTGTAGTAGCTTTTCAGATTTCTGTTATTTTTTATTGGGACGACAAGATAAATGGTTAAAATATATAAAATCAATAAAAGTCAAGGTGGATATGGATTCTTTTAGAGAGAACATATTAACTCAACTAATAAAAAACATAACAACTGCAATCATTGATAAAAATATTGAATCCCTGGAGGAAATTGAAACTAATTTGGAAAAATACAAATTTAGTAGTGGAGAAGCACGATTAATAAAATTTGTATTACTTTTAGCCTATACTAATATTTCAATAAAAAATCAACTAAATTTTCAAAAGATTAATTTCACAACTGATGAAAAAATTGATTGTTCTCTTGATATTGATACAAAACCTTTACTTAATTTACCAGAAGATAAAGATTTGAATTTTGAAATTAAAAAACTAACTTTTAATAATATTAGAATTGCCGCTTCAGATAATTTATCAATAATTAGAAAGCCAAAATTACCAATCAAATTGAATAAAGGAGAAAAAATGAATTTAAAGTTTAAGGCCGTTTCAAATTTTCCTGATCCAAAATCATTTTTTGGACCAATATTAATAACTTCAAGAATAAATGAACTTTTAACATTTTATATAAAATCAAAA
>JAHLWE010000069.1 GCA_019058135.1 Promethearchaeota archaeon
CCCAATAATTTTTCGCGCTTCAGAAGGATCAGCTACATCATGACCCATTTCTTTGCAAATTCTCACCAGTCGAGCTACTAATTCCGCATTATGTTTTGCGGGAACTTCTTTCCTTATGAAAGGATAATCTTCAGTTCCAACACGAACATTACCACCATGTGCAATGGATAAGGTGGCAATTTTTGTTTGTTTTTCTCCCATAACACTAATAGTATGTAAGCAATTCTCTGGCATATATTTTATCCGATGTAAATATTCATCAGCTGTAGGAGGAGACCATGTGCCACCAGGCCAGTTAAAAAATAATGTTAAGACATGAGGGCTTTCAATTAAACCTTTCTCTATTAAATAGTTCAAATTCCAATATGATCCCGTGTGCCATACTTCCCACTCAGGTTTAATGTTAAACTCTCTACATTTTATACAATATTCTTCCAATTCTTCTAGAGAGTGAATTCGATTCAAGTTCACTTGGGTAAAATGTTCATCATGATGATTCAATATAATAGAAAGCATATCTGGCCTTGCTTCAAAATCTCCTTTTCTATCAGGGATAATATCACTAGACATACCTCCTTGAATTATTACATCACATTGTTCTTTAATCTTATTTACAATTTCAACCTCTTCTCCTCTAGCAAGATGTACATGAGCTATAGCCGCACCTGCCTCATAGCATTCTACTACATCTTGGATTAATGCATCAGTAGTTTCAGCCCAATTTTTAACGTTTGGATAAATCCAAGAATTTGCAGTTGTAGCAGTTAAAATTAATTTTTCATATTCTTTCATTACTTTATCACCCAATTTTTTGTTTTTTGAATTTTTTAATTAATGCTAATGTTCTAGCTATATTTCCTTCGATTTTTTCCCAATTTTCGGATTCAATATACTCTTTCGTTATTAATTTAGAGCCAATACCAAGTGCAATGACTCCTGCATCAAACCATGCAATAATATTTTCTTCGTTTATATCAACTCCTCCAGTTGGCATTAATTTTACCCAAGGCATTGGTGCTAATATGGCTTTAACAAATTTTGGGCCACCTAATTCACCAGCTGGAAAAATTTTAACTATTTCACATCCCAACTCCTCTGCTTTTGATATTTCAGAAGGTGTTCCGCAACCCGGACAATAGGGAATTCTTCTTCTATTACAAAGTTTGGCGATAGATGGATTTAATAATGGACCTACTACAAAGCTGGCTCCGTTATTAATATAAAGAGCAGCAGTATAAGGGTCAATAACCGATCCAACTCCAAAAATTAACTGTGGTTTTTCTTTTTCAAAATATTTAACAAGTTTAGTGAAAACATCATAAGCAAAATCACCTCTATTTGTAAATTCAACAATGTTCCCACCACCTTTTGCAATACTCTCAACTATTTTTCGAGCAATGTCAAAATTCTTATTATAAAAAACTGGTACAAGACCTTGCTCGAGAATTGTGTTATATACTTCCAAACTTGAAAATCTTGCCAAAATTAATCACATTTTTAATTAATTATCTAGAGACACGCCCAGAAGTGTCTCCTTCCATCAATTTAAGAACTTCATCAATAGACACTAAATTAAAATCTCCATATATTGTATGTTTTAAACATGACGCTGATACAGCAAAATTTAATATTTTTTGGTAATCATCTTTATACTTTAGAAATCCAAAGATTATACCTGCAGCGAAGGAATCGCCTCCACCAACTCGGTCTACTATTTGAGTTATATCATATTTTGGTCCAATATATAATTTGTCTCCATTAAAAAGAACACCTGACCAAGTATTATGACTCGCAGATATTGAACCTCGTAAAGTTATCGCAATATTTTTTAAATTTGGAAATTTTTTCATCAATTTTTCTCCTACAAATTTATATTTTTGTGCATTTATCTTCCCAGAGGATATATCAGTTTCTGGTGCTTTAATACTAAAGACTTTATCTGCATCCTCTTCATTTCCAATTGCAAGGTCGCAATAATTAACAAGTTCTGGCATAATGTCAGATGGTTTTTTTCCATATTTCCATAATTTACTTCTATAATTTAAATCACAAGAAATAAAAACTCCTTTATTTTTTGCCACTTTTACTGCTTCGAGACAAATATCTGCTAAATTTTGAGAAATTGCTGGAGTAATTCCTGTCCAATGAAACCAATTTATTTCTTCAAAAATTTTATCCCATTCAAACATATCAATTTTAGCAGCTGCGAGCGATGAATTCGCTCGATCATAAATCACCTTACTTCCTCGGGTTGAGGCTCCTTTCTCAAGATAATATATACCAAGACGATCTCCACCCCTTATAATTTTATTAGTTTTAACACCATACTGTCGTAAAAATTGAATACATGCATCTCCAATCTCATTTTGAGGCAATCTTGTCACATAATATACAGGGATACCAAAATTCGCCAATGATACAGCTACATTAGCTTCTCCTCCTCCATAGATTACTTCAAATGATCTAGCTTGTATAAAACGCATATAACTTGGAGGTGAAAGTCTAAGCATTATTTCTCCAAAAGTAACCACTTTTTCATTCACATTAAATCTCTCTTTGATTGGTTGATCTTTAAATTATTGGTTTTTTTAAATTACTTTAATATATTTTAATGATATTTTGAAATATTAAATCCTTTTATTTAAATTTTTAATAAAAGATAAAAAAAGTAAAAATGATCGATTCTATCTTACATTAACTTAACAAAATTAACAGTATGAACGTAATAACGGTATCTTCTGATTTTTTTGCTATACTTAAAAATTCATTTGCTTTATATTGCTTAAATCCTTTTTACAAATAAAATTTTTAAAATATATTTAAATTGAAATATAAAATAATGAAGGAAAACAAATACTCATTTTTGATATATTAAAAAAAAAAAAAAAATAAAATAAGAAATATAAAAATTAAATTTTTCCTAAAAATTAAGAATCTAATTGCTTTTGGAGATCAATATAAATCGGAATTTCTTTCCCTTTCTCTTCTACAACTACCTTTAATAATCCATCCTCAATGGTTGTACTAATTGGAACAATAGGCGCTTTTTTCTTTTCAGATTTCGTTCCCTTTGCGAGCATTGCCTTATTAGCTAAACACGTATGCTTTTCATCATAAAGGTAACATTTTGAACAACAGAATCCAACAGGCATATGTCCTACTATTGAACATTTATCGTAATTATCACAATTACAATTATTACACATTTTTTTTACTCCTCTTTTACTTATGATGAATTTCTCTTATTTTTTCTGTTCCTTTAGTACGTATTTCCCTGCTCAAGATAAATTGTTTAAGACTCGAAAATGTCTAGAAATTGATCTACTGTTTTCTCGATTCCTCTTGAACATTTAGAAGGAATTGTTGCATCGTAATAAACACATAAGTTGCAACAAAATCCATAAGGTTGGTGGCCTACTATTGAACATTTTTCTTGATTTTCACAATAACAATTATTACACATTTTTACATCATTTTTAAAATTTTTTTTGTTGTGATATTAAAATCACAATTTTTAACTAATGATATATTACGATAAATGAGTATTTAAATGTGATCATTTTTCGCAATTTCCTTAAATAGAAATTTCATTTTCCTACTTTTTGTCATTTCTCATTATTGTCTAAGATCAAAATAAAATATTTCGAATTTATATCTAAATTTAATATTCTGGATCACAAACTTTTAAGGATTCTGATTAGCAAATTAATCATTTCTTGTTAAATTAAGATTCATAATAAAATGATCGAAATAGATCAAATAATAAACATGAATTAAATGAAATCATAATAAAAATGGAAAATGGTTGGAAGATAAAATTAAATTTAATGAAAAAATTATAAGGAAATTTAATAAGAGAGAAATGAATACGCAATAAATGGAATATTAATTTTACAATTCCCTCTATCGATTATCAAATTTAAAATTTTTCCTTAGTGAAATAGTCTTTAATGAAGTGATTGTGTGAAAAGTAGAAAATAAATATCAATTAATATGAAAAAAAAGTTAAAAAATCGAATTTTTAATTAAGTTTTTTTAACAGCCAAGCCATATTTTTCCCTAAATTCTCAAAAGTTTTTTTACCTTCTTTATCATCTTCTACTTCACCCGGTTCTAATCCGAAACCCATGTTCCAATAGCTTGAACCTGGCACTATCATTTGGTTTATTAAAAAGAAGTAGTTAATTGCGCTCATAACAGTTGTAGCACCTGCTCTTCTTACGGCAATAACAGATGCACCCACTTTTCTTTTAAGCATATCACCATTTACTTTAGATACTAGCCCTGCTCTGTCAATTAAAGCTTTTATGGGAGCTGTTACATTACTGAAAAATGTTGGAGACCCTAAA
>JAHLWE010000070.1 GCA_019058135.1 Promethearchaeota archaeon
ATAAAAATTCTCCTTGATTTGAATTATCCAGTTTATATATTAGAAAAAAATCATTTTAATTTAGTTAAAAATATTGAGGAGAAAGAGGAAATATTAGACACCAAAAAAGTTATATGGGGGGATTATTTTGAGATATATAAAGTCTTTTATAGAGAGAAATAGTGATAAATTTAAGTTTTTTCTTAGGACAAATAGATTATTGTTTTTAATTATTACTTTCGTATATTTATCACTAGTGATACTAAATCAGTTTTATGGTAAATTATTCATAGAATATTTGAATATACATGCAATTTTTATCTTGCTATTAATAAGTGGGGCATTCTTTCTATTTCCAATAATTAAAGAGGAGAAAAAGTTTAACGAAAAGAGAAAATTAGAAAGAGAAGATATTTTTTTATTCTTTATTATGGGACTAATTTGTTCAGTTTTAGTTTGGGTTAAAATAAAGGATTTTGGAACAATATCATATGTAATTTCATGTAATGCAGGATCAATAACATTAGTTTTACCAATACTAATTTTTTATGATTAATAATAGGTTTTATAAAAGTATTTTTTATTTTATGCGTTTTTTTATTATAGATAAATTTAAATAGAAACAGTTCTAAAAATAAATAGTTAAATATTATAATGATAAAAAATGATTTAAAAAATATTTGAAGAGATAAATATTATGGATATAGATAAGAAAAATAGTGTTGATGTTAGTATTGTTTTAGCTAACATAGTCCCTTATAACTTATCAAATTAATTTTTACTTACTTAAAACTAAATTTAGACAAAATAATATGGATGCAAAATTATTAAAAATATTAGCTTGCCCTATCTGTAAAGGTTCTCTAAAACTTAAATAAGATAAATTAATTTGTTATAATTGCAGAAAATACTTCCTTATCAAAAATGATATTCCAATAATGTTAATTGAAGAAGCAAAAGATATAAAAGAAATTAAAGAAGAAAAAAAGTGAAATGAAGATATGTTTTGTCCTTGGAACAAGACCGGAAATTATTAAAACATCACCAGTTATAAAACAGTGCCAAAAAGAAAAGATTAATTTTTTCATAATACATACTGGTCAACATTACTCTTATTTTTTAGATAAAACCTTCTTTGAAGAACTAAACCTCCCAAATCCTGAATATAACTTAAATATTGGCTCTGGAACTCATGGAATGCAGACAGGGAAAATGTTAGAAAAAATTGAAGAAGTTTTATTAAAAGAAAAACCTGAAATAGTAATAGTCCAAGGAGATACAAATTCTACATTAGCTGGAGCTCTAGCAGCTACAAAATTAAAGATAAATGTAGGACATATAGAGGCTGGCTTAAGAAGTTTTGATATGATAATGCCAGAAGAAAAGAATAGAAAACTTACTGACCATATCTCTAATTTTCTTTTCTGTCCAACAAATAATTCAAAAGAAAATCTCAACAATGAGGGTATTGGTAGCAATATCATTTATATTACTGGAAATACTGTAGTTGATGTTTTAATAGATCAAATACAGAATTTAAAATCTATTCAAAAAGAAATTTTAAGTAAACTTGATTTAGATAAAAAAGATTATTTTCTTATGACAATGCATAGAGAAGAAAATGTCGATTATTTAGAGAAATTAAGGCTAATCTTTAAATCGCTTATAAAGATATGTAAAGAATATAATCTACCAATTATTACTCCCATACATCCAAGAACAAAGAAGATGTTAGATAGATTTAATATAAAAATTCCCCCTGGGGTTATTTTTATAGATCCACAACCATATTCAACATTCCTGACTTTAGAAGCAAATTCAAAACTAATTTTAACTGATTCTGGTGGTATTCAGGAAGAGGCTTGTGTTTTAAGAGTTCCTTGTGTAACTTTAAGAGAAAGTACTGAAAGACCAGAATCAATAGAAGTAGGGGCTAATATATTAGTTGGCACAGAAAGTAAAACAATCCTTAAAGGGGTAGAAAAAATGTTAAATGTAGATAGAAATTGGTATAATCCTTTTGGTGATGGAAAGGCAAGTAAAAAAATTATAGAAATAATTAGAAATAATTTTAAATAAAAAATATGAAAATTATTGCTGGAATACCCGCATATAATGAGGAAAAATTCATAGGAAAAGTTATAGAAGAAACTAAGAAATATGTTAGTCAAGTCATAGTTGTAAATGATGGATCAACTGATAAAACAGCTACTATTGCACAAAAGGAAGGAGCATTAGTTATAAACCATAAAAATAATAAAGGTAAGGGCATTGCAGTAAATAAATTATTTTATAAATCGAGAGATATAAAAGCAGATATTTTAGTATTATTAGATGCTGATGGTCAACATCAACCTAAAGAAATTCCCTCTCTAATTAAACCAATAATTAATAATAAAGCAGATATTGTTATTGGCTCTAGATTTTTAAATATTAAAAATTTTATTCCTTCTGATAGAAAAATAGGATTATATATATTAACATTATTAACTAATTTTGGTTCTAGGATAAAAGTAACAGATTCACAAAGTGGATTCAGAGCTTTTTCTAAAAAAGCAATCAACAACTTGTATTTTAAAGAAAAAGGGTTAGCAGTTGAATCAGAAATGCAATTTCTTGCAAAGGAAAAGAAACTTAGAATGTTAGAAATTCCAATTACTACTTTATATGAAGAAAAAGCTAAAAGAAATCCACTTTTTCATGGTTTTGGGGTTTTAATTAGAGTGGTTTTATTAATTTTAAAAAAATAAGTAAAAATCATCCTTTCTAAAGATTATTTTCATATTAAATATATTTTTAAAAGTAATAAAAAATAGGTGAAAGAGTGGAAAGAAAAAAGATATTAGTTACAGGAGGAAAAGGTTTCATAGGTTCAAATCTAGTTCCAGAATTAGAAAAAAGAGGATATAAAGTCTGGATTTGCGATTTAATACACTCAGAAGAGCAGAATTATATTCGATGTGATGTTAGTAAATATCGTCAGGTAGAAAAGATGTTTGAAGATCATAATTTTGACTATGTATATCATTTAGCAGCAGAATATGGTCGTTGGAATGGTGAAGATTATTATGAAAATCTATGGCAGACAAATGTAATAGGCACAAAGAATATTATTAGAATGCAGGAAAAGAAGAAATTTAAGATGATATTTTTTAGTAGTGCAGAAGTATATGGAGATTATGACGGTTTAATGAAAGAGGAAGTTATGGATAAAGTTCCCATAAAACAGATGAATGATTATGCTATGACTAAGTGGGTGGGAGAAATGCAGGTATTAAATTCAGCAACCATGTTTGAAACTGAAACAGTGAGGGTTCGACTTGTTAATGCTTATGGACCTCATGAATATTATAGTACATATAGAGGTGTGATTCCTATGTTTATATATAGAGCTTTAAAAGATATGCCATATAC
>JAHLWE010000071.1 GCA_019058135.1 Promethearchaeota archaeon
AAAAGATCGTGATATATTTTATAAGCGCTGGAACGCGACCACGGCGGTCTGGACCATGACCGAGGTGGTCTCCACGGAAAGCACTGGTGAGTCTTGTTATCCAACAATAGCAGTGGACGGTTCCGGAAACGTGCACATTGCATGGTATGATGAGCCGTATTATCCCCCTTCCCCACACATGCACATTGCGTGGGATGATGAGCCGAATTATGGCGGTTCGGGAGGGGATTATGATATATTTTATAAGCGATGGAACGCGCCCACAGCGGTCTGGACCACGACCTAGGTGGTCTCCGGAGCTGAGAGGCCAAGAATAGCAGTAGATGGTTCCGGAAATGTACACATTGCATGGAATGAATATACGAATTATGGGGGTTCGGGAAAGGATTGGGATATATTTTATAAGCGCTGGAACGCGATCACGGCGGTCTGGACCATGACCGAGGTGGTCTCCACGGAAAGCACTGGTAATTCTATTCTTCCAACAATAGCAGTGGATGGTTCCGGAAACGTGCACCTGGTATGGTGGGATCGTACGAATTGTAGCGTTTCGTTAGTGGATTGGGATCTCTTTTATAAGCGCTGGAATGCGATCACGGCGACCTGGACCACCACCGAGGTGGTATCCATGGAAAGCACTGGACCTGATCCTTTTCGATCAACAATAGCAGTGGATGGTTCCGGAAACGTGCACATTGCGTGGGATGCGAGGCCGTATTATGGCGGTCCGGGAATAGATTATGATATATTTTATAAAAAATTAATATCACCTCCATTAAATCCATCCGTAATTATTCCTGGATACCCTGATGGATGGATCATTATTTCACTACTTGCAGGAATAGGAGTAATTGCGATTCTTAATAAATCTAAGAGAATAAAATTGAGAAACTAACTTCTAATTAATGGATTTTAATTTTAATATTTTTCATATTTTTATTATAATTATAATTCAAAAATAGATACGAAATTCATGGTTATAATATTACTTATTTTTTTTCAATAACTTAAACAGGTTCAGATACTGCTCAATATAAATCTCATCACCAGTTTCCTCATATTTCACTAATAGTTCTATTGATTTTGATAAAGAAAAAGTTCTTACTTCGATCTCCTTTTTGATTTCCTCTTTCTTCCGCTGCGACATAGTAATCTTAAGTTGATTTTCCATTTTATCTATGTCTCTCTGCATTTCTTCTTGTTTAACTTTTAGTGCAGCCGTTCTCTTACGTCTTTCTTCAAGTTTAATACAATTTTCGCAAATTTCGCTTGTAGAGTTTTGATCTCTAAAAAATGGATTTGAACAAAGTTTACACCGAACTAATTGTGTTTTGAGTTTTTTCATATTTTAAAAAAAAGTATTCAATTTTATGAAAAGTAATAAAATTTAATATTAAATATCTTTTTATTTCCTAGAATCTTACAATTATGTTTCTTAAAATTTAGCATTTTTTTTATTTTCTACATTGATATCACCCAATTCTTTATATTTGGTAATTCTATAATTTTTAAATTATTCATATAATAAGTACCTCATACATTTCGATTTATTCGAATTTTTTTTAATATTTCTGGTGGATTCCTAACGATTAAAACCGCACGAATGCGCTGTTCAACCTATTCAATCTTTGATTGAATCAGGAGCATTAAAGAATTTTTTAGCGCAAGAACTTAGAAATAATCATAATATTTTTAAAATAATTTTGATATTTACAGAATGGTCAAAAAATACTAACTAAAAAAATTTAATATTAAAAGTGTTAAAAAATGAAATTAAAAATTAATTTAAAATTTATAAGGTGATATTAATTGAAGAAAAGAGATTGGATTATCCTAGGATTCATTAGTTCGTTAAGTTTCTTTTTTACAGGTTTAATTTTATTCTTGGTAGTAGGAAATAATTTGGTTCCTACACCCATTTTTGCATTTGCAGGAGCATTAGGTTATTTTATCAGTTGGTGGTTGTTTGGATGGCCCATTTTCAATCATTTTCAATCTCAAAAACAAAAATGTCTAAGGAAACAAGTAAATGAAATTAATATCAGTTGAATATCTAAAAAAAGGATTTTTTTTATTTGGCGATGTTTAAATCACTTAGAGAAGGAAGGAAGGAAAAAAAATGAATATACTTATTGAATTGGGATGTGGTGTTCCAGGTGCAGTTGTATGTGTGTTGGCTTACGGTTCTATTTGTGGTCCCAGCGGTCCTGGTTTTCCTGTTTGTGCAGTCATATGCGGTACTATTTGTGCTGCTATGGTTATTGCTATTTGCTACTTTATTGGACTTTATGGTATGAGTACCGATTGTTGGGGAATATGTTGCATGATTTAAAATAATTTTCAAAAGAGAGATGAAGAGATATGGAAAAGGATTATGATGAAAGGAATGTGGATATCCTGGGATTAACAATTATTATTACTTTCTTCGTTGGCGGTTTTTTATTATGGTTTTTCGTAGGAGGTGCGAGTTTACCATTTGCCATTGGAATTGCATCTGGATACGCACTTGGAGGTTTAATAGGATGGATCTTAATAAGAGGACGCATACTACGAAAAAATAAAAAAAGAATTCAAAAGAAACAAGCAGCACTCAACTCAATGAGGAAAAATAAAACAATCGGCTGAATAAATAATATTATTAGATCACAGAGAAGGTAAATGAATATCCAATCTAAGATTTTTTTTATTTGGCGATGTTTAAATCACTTAGAGAAGGAAGGAAGAAAAAAAATGAATATACTTATTGAATTGGGATATGGTGTTCCAGGTGCAGTTGTATGTGTGTTGGCTTGCGGTTCTATTTGTGGTCCCAGCGGTCCTGGTTTTCCTGTTTGTGCAGTC
>JAHLWE010000072.1 GCA_019058135.1 Promethearchaeota archaeon
ATTTTAACTAGAAGAAATAAACAAAATTATGTATAATTGCAATATTTCGAATATAGTCTCATCATGTCTTCTTAAAGTTTAGAAAGAATTTATACGATTATATAATTATAGAATTAAAAAAGAATTTATACTTGAGCTCATGGCAGATTTCCTCAGTAAGCCTCCTTTAACCGCTACCGATGGAGAAAGATCATTTTCTTTGGCATTTCGAAAAAATTTTAGCTTTAGATATAGACCAGTTCATTTACGCTCTCTCTTCGATTAATTTCTATAAATTTAGTTCTATCCTACATTTTTCTTTATATATATGAATTTGTATTTATTTTAATCTCATTTAAGGATATTTATTAATCTTTTAATTGCTCACGGCAGTTTATGGCGAACTGTTTGCATTCCTCCTCCATCCATTTTGGGTGAAGACAGGTCTGCTTCAGACAGGGGACTGGGATATATCTCTGTTTAAAGATATGAGCTTCCAAATCTCCAAAAAATTCTTCTTTTTTTCTACTTCCTCAAAAGTATCCTCGAAGTTATAAAGTACAAACACATCAATTTCCTTGCGCAGATATCTTGCTTCTTCGAATTATCCAAATGCTCTCTCGCGAGCGCTTGGATAACGCAGTTATCCATTCTCACAAGGTTCCTCTTAGTCCGGTCTATCGAAGCTTTTAAATTTCCATTTTATTTAGTACAATTTTGCAACCTAGCCTTTCCAGATGTTTTAATGCATTTTTTGCCTTAATTGGAAGAGAATTCAATTGATTATCTTGCAAGTATAACCATTTCAGTGAAGATAGGTTCTCAATCTTCTCTGGGAGCGTCGTGAATGCATTCCCTTCTAAATATAGGGATTGAAGGGATTTTAACATCCAAAAACTTTCTGGTAGAGTAGACAGTGTATTATGACCCAACTTTAGTTCTCTGAGATTAATTAGATTCCCGATATTTATTGGCAATGAAAACAGTTCATTGCGCTCCAAGTTTAAATTTCGGAGGGAAATTATATTACATATACTATCTGGGAGTGATTTCAATTTATTCGATCTCAAGTCAAATCTTTCGAGAAAGCGTAGATCACCGATATTAGCTGGCAATGAAGATAATGAATTTTCGTTTAAGTAAAGATAATGTAATGATTGGAGATTTATGATATTATCCGGCAGAGATGATAAAGAATTAGCTTGTAATTCTAGTTTTTGGAGTGATTTTAAGTTGCCGATACTCTCTGGAAGGGATGATAAGATATTCTCATGCAATGATAAATCTACAAGTGAATTTAAATTCCCTATACTCGATGGAAGAAACAGAAGCTTATTTCCACATAATTTAACTTCTCTGAGTGCTGATAGATTCCCAAAACTAACTGGGAGGGAGGATAAAAAATTATTAGTTAATGTGAGTGTGACTAGTGAATTTAGGTTCCCAATACTTAGCGGGATAGAAGTGAGTTGATTTTCCCCTAATTCGAGAGTTTGGAGATTAATTAGGTTCCCGAACCCTTCAGGGAGAGAGTTCAAATTATTTCTAAATAAATCAAGATGTATAAGCGCGGTAAGATTGCCAATCTTGTCTGGGAGAGAAGATAATAAATTATTTTTTAAACTAAGTCTAGTGAGAAATTTTAGATTGCAGATGTTCTCCGTGAGTATAGTTAAATCTTTCGATGGAATCCCTAATGCTATAACATGGTTTTCTCGAGCGATAAAGCCAAAAATATTAGAATTCCATTCCGATACAAGAGGGAGAGGGTTGGTAATTTGCTGTTCGAACTCCATAAGAGCATTATACTCCGATCTCAAAAGAGGTATACCATGATACGATTTGATATTGCTAGATATCTCATCTTCTTTGGGAGCAGTCATAATCTCACGTTTATAAATTCTTATTTATATTCCATCTAAAAGTTTTGGAATTTAATGAAAAATTTATAAGTCATGAATAATGTTAAAATAAAATTAGACTTAATCCGCAATTATTAGGTTTGGGTTCTAACTTATGAACATGGCAAAAAGAACACTTTCGTATGCACCCCCTGCTCGCGTGGATCACACAAAACTTACAATCTTGTATTAAATCATATGCAGGGATGAGTACTTCCGCTTCTTCCATCAATCCAACATGAACTTCGTCACAACCACTCTTCTTGCAATGCTCCGGCATTATAGAAGCATACACACCACCAACCACGACTTTCGCATCTAAGTAAAGTGTCTTGTATGTTCTCACGGAGTCCCAAACAGGCTGCCACCAATATGTAAAGAGAGATGTAATTAGCACCAGGTCAGGTTTCTTCAAAGTCAGACCATCTCCCCTTACAAGTTCCACGGTGGCTCCCATTTTGCGGTACAGAGATCCCAACTTGAGAAGTCCTATAGGCAAGTATCTCTCTTTCATATAATTTTCCCAGTTCTTGGCCCGAACCTCGTAATTCCAGTTAGGCTCCACGAGAGAGACGTGCAAGTTTCAATCACTACTAATATAAAGTTAATTAGTAATCCTATTATTTATCCAATTTATCTTTAATATCAGCATAATTATGTTTAACAGGACATATCACCAATCCAAGTTCAGAGATTTTAATAATTTTCTCTCTACCTTTACGTTCTTCGTTTAAATAGCCTTTTTTAACTAAATTTTTCACAATGCGGGACAAATTCGGAAGATCCCATGATTTATTATTATCTTCACATATTTTTAACAATTTATTCAAATTAGTTAAATCAATTTGATCAGGATTATTTCGGTTAATCTCTTTATACATGATGTTTATTAATTCCTGTCCGTTATTGCGTGGTTCTACTAAGTTAAAGAGACTATTTTTTGTTAAATCTTGTTTATTAAAGTAAAATACTTCTTTTATTTGTCTTTTTTGGATTTGTGCCGCAATATAAAGAGCTAATTTCATTTCGAAGGTACCTGAAGTAAGATTACATATAATTTCATATTTCTTATCTTTGACATATTTTATTAAAGCACGTAGGGTGCGTATTAATTCAATAAGATCATTCTCAATATGTATTTCTATAAGTGTATATTTGATTTTTTCATTTTCTGGAAAAATTTCTTCAGATTTATTTAATAGTTCAATTTTTTCATTAATATCCTCGTAAAAATTTTTAGATTTCTGTTCACTAACCGGTGGACTAATAAATACATACCAATTAGTTTTGGGATTTTTACGATGTGCTACATCTATCCATTTATGTAATTTTCCATAGAGCATAATTTGACATTCTTTCATCATTCTAATAATATTAAAAAAAGTATATAAATGTTGAGATCTAATGTCAATAATTTATAATATTTTAGAACTGTTGTTATTTCAAAACCATTGTCTCTTTTTTACAAACATTTAAATACTTAACTTCATAACAATTTTTGTCATAAAAAAATCTCATCAAATTTAAAAAAAAAGGAGATGGTTTGAATGGGAAAAAATAAAATGACAAGTAAAGCTGCTAGGAGGATTCAATCTCATGAGGATCGAACAGGTAAAAATCAAGGATTTAAATCAAGAGCCCAGAGTTCTGCGGCGAAAAATTCAAAAAAATAAGATGGTTAATGTGTGTGAAAATAAAATAATAAGAATTCTTGGTGATATAACATAATGAAAATTAATTCAATTGATTATAGTGGTTCTATTGTAGATGGGCCAGGGATTAGAACAGTTTTATTTGTGCAGGGTTGCAAGCGAAAATGTGAAGATTGTCATAATCCTAGCACATGGGATATTGATAAGGGGAAAGAATTTGACATAGAGGATATTGTGGAAGATTTAAGAAAAAAATGTTTAAATAAGAAACTCACCATATCTGGAGGCGAACCTCTTTTACAATACCCGGCGATTCTTGAACTGGTTAAAAATTTAGATGATTTTAATATCGTACTTTATACTAGTTTTGAATTTGATGATGTACCTAAAGAAATTTTACATTATCTCGATTATATTAAAGTTGGTAAATATATTAAAGAACAGAGAAGTACTATTATCCCTTTTATGGGTTCAAATAACCAAAAATTTATTGAATTAAGAGGTGGAGAAATTGAAATCAATTAATTATGAACACGCTGCTCAGCGTAAAACTTTTGTTGGACTTGTATATAGTAGAGGAAGTAAAGAAATAAAAGAAACAATTCTCAACGGTTTGGAAGAAAGATTCTCAAAATTGCATAGAGAAGGCAGAATTCACATACATGATTTGGAAGCATATGGGGAAACCTATAATTGTTTGACACCAAACATTCTAAAAGGATTCCCTTATGAAGAATATACTAATTATTCGGATTTTAAGAAAATGATAGAACTATTTAATTATTACAGACACATCATTGTGGGTTTGGGAAATGAACAATCTGGTGGAATAGCTTTTGCGAATTTTGATGAAGAAGTTGAGATTATTTATAATAAATTAAATATCGCTAAGAATGAAATTAATTTTCAGTTTCTAAGAGATTGTATTGATTCTTTCTTAAAGTGGATACATGAGGCAAGAGATCGATGTGGACAAGTACAATATTATGTTACTTTAAATCTTGGATTAGCTACGGGAGAAATCAGTAGATTTGTCACCTCGTCAGTTTTAAAATGTTTTATGGCTTCGAAATATATCAGACCCAATATTATTTTTAAATTGAAAGACGGTATTAACCGTAAGAAAGGTGATAATAACTATGATTTATTTCGTATAGCAATGGAATGCACGTGTAAAAAAATGATTCCAACCTATCTTTTATGTGATTCTAACCACAATCTTAAGGTAGATCCATTTAAAATTGCACTAATGGGTTGTAGATCAAAAGTATATCAAAACGAGTATGGTGAAGATACTACAATAGGAAGATCAAATATTGTTTATAATACAATTAACCTTCCTAGAATTGCACTCGAAATTGATAAAAATAACCCGAATTTAACTAAGGAAGAAAAAATCGACTTATTCAAAAAAAATTGGCTGGAAATTGCTGATGATGTTAAGGATCTTCTTTTTGATCGTTATTATAAGATTTGTAAACAAGACCCAGATGATTTTCTCTGTAATTTGCAACATAATTTAAGGATTATAGATTTAAATAAGGTAATTTCAATGGAAGAAGTGTTTAAAAATGGAACATTAGCTATTGGATTTATAGGTGTATCAGAAACAATAGAGTTGTTAACCGGGGAAAAATATTTTGCATCTGAAGAAAATCATCAGATCGCAATCGATCTCATAAAAATGATGAGAGATACCATTGATAAGTATAGAAAAGAATATAATATGAATTTCTCATTACTCGGAACATCGGGTGAATTTATTTCTGGTCGTTTTCCTGGCGTAGATAAGAAGTATTTCTCAAATTCTCTAATAGATAAAGGCTATTATACTAATTCATTTCACGTAGATGTTGATTCTCGACTAAATCCTTTTGAGAAATTGAAATTTGAGGGAACATTTCATAAATTTTGTAATGGAGGGTGCATATCATATATAGAGTTTCAATCTGCACCATTAAATAATGTTGAAGCAATTTCGGAACTAATTGAAAGCGCGATTAAATATGATGTTAATTATCTTGGATTTAATTTTCCTATGGATCGTTGCTTGGATTGTGATACTACGGGGACTTTTGATACTTGTGGAGAATGTGGTAGTCATAATATTCTAAGGATAAGAAGGGTGTCAGGATATTTAGAAGATGTAGAATTTTTCACACCAGGAAAGAAAGCAGAGGTTGCACATAGAAAACCCAATGCTTAAAACAAATAGATTGAGGAGAATATTGCTTTGCATATAGCTATTGAAGGAGTTGATGGTGTAGGAAAAACTACAATATGTAAACTTCTTGCAGAAAAATTAAATTTTAGATTTATTGAAAAACCATTACACTACCTCTTTGATTCAGAAAATGATTTTACAAACTATATCAGAATTCGTGACTATGTTAACTCTCAAGACAATAAGATTTTTACTTCTTGGTTCTACGGATTAGGAAATATTTATCTTTATCATAAATTTAAAGATGAGAATATTGTTACAGATAGGCATCTTGTGTCAAATTATTATTGGAGTGGAGATGAAAGTAGCAAAGCAGTTTTTGATTGTATGATAAGTCTAATTGGAAAGCCTGATTACACTTTTTTATTATATGCTAATGAAATTGCTATCAAGAAAAGATTAATTAAAAGGGATGAAAAAGATCTTGATATTAATAAAACTCCTTTAATAGCTGAAGCTTATCATAAGATGGAGAGTTTTTTAATAGATAATGATATGAAATATAGGTTAATAGATACTACTGACCTCAATGCCAACAAAGTAGTGGATAAAATTTTAAAGTGTTTATCTGAAATTAAATTAAAATAGTACAAAAAAGGAATAAAAAATGCCTTATGTTGATTTTAAATACACAAGTCTGTTTTGGAAGCTAGGTTTTGTTGAAGAAACTTCTGATAATTATGTTAAAAAATATTCTGATTCGTATCAAATCAATATAGAAGCAGAGAGACAAGAGATCAATTATAGAAATAATTTTAAAACAAACAATACAACTCCAACCAATTTATATGAACATAAAGATTTTGTGGTTCTTGAATGTGTAAATAGATTGCTTGAAAAAGGATTTTCTCGCACAGACTTACAACTGATTGGCGATGCTGATAAAGTGGAAATGCCTGATATTATTGTGTGTGATAATTTAGGTAATGAATATTTTGCTATTGATTGTAGACGATGGGGTAAAGATTTTGAAAAGGAATTTGCAAATTTTAAAAAAGGAAAAGGTCGCTTATTATCATATTATAAAAATTTTAAAGAAGTTAAATATCTATGCTTATATACTTCAAGGTTAGATGGCGGATTGTTAGAATTGAAAAATCCTATAATTTCCACCTCAAATATAGATAATAAAATAGAATTTTTTTTTTCAGGGATATTTGAAGATAATATAAAACCATATAATGCTCTGCTTTCTTTTTCAGAACAAGAAAGGAATCAAAAATTTAGTAAAATGGATAAAAAAGCTTCTGAAATTCATGATATAGGGGATTACCAAATAGAAGAAGGAGTATTGATAAAGTACAGTGGCAATAGTAAAAACATTACAATTCCAAGCAATGTTATAAATGTTGGAACAGGAGCATTTTGGAATTGTACAAGTTTAGTATCCGTAGAGATACCAAATGGTGTAAAAAGTATCGGTGGAGACGCTTTTTATTATTGTAGTAATTTAAAATATGTAAATATACCTCGAAGCGTTGAAGCTATTGGTAATGATCCATTTGCTGGTTGTTCATTGGTATCTTTAACAAATGATAGCTCTAATTTTATATTAGAAGATGGAGTATTGTACGATAAAGTGAAAATAAATATTATTCACTATCCTATTAATAATTCTTCAACATATTTTATTATCCCTAATGGTATTAAATATATAGGAAAACATACTTTTTACGATTGTTCCAATCTCATTGGTATTACTATTCCAAGCAGTGTTATTTGTATAGAAAACAATGTGTTTGCGGGATGTAAAAATCTAGAATTAATTAATAACAGTCCTAACTTTATTTTGGAAAATGGAGTGTTATATAATAAAGAAAAAACTCAATTGATATCCTTAATTGATTACGAGTTAGAAAATCTCGTTATTCCAGAAAGTGTCAAGACAATTGGAAAAAATCCATTTTGGAATTGCTTGAATTTAAAGAGTCTAACTATTTCTAATAGCGTTACCCGGATAGGTTACAATCCGTTCGCAGGTTGCAATTTTTTAGTGTTAAAGAATCATAGCCCTCATTTTACTTTAAAAAACGGCGTGTTGTACAACAAAGAAAAAACTGAGATAATCTATTGTCCAAATACTAGCGTTTCAAAAACTATTAGCATACCAAGTAGCGTTACAAGCATAGGAAGGAACTCTTTTGCCTATTGCGTGAATCTTGAAGAGTTAGTTGTTCCGACTAATGTGACTATTATTGAGAGGGGTGCATTCAGTGGTTGCATAAATTTATCCTCTATCACAATACCGGAAAGCGTAAAATTCATTGGTAAATGGGCATTTGGCCATTGTAAAAGCTTAAAAACTATTAAAATATCAAAAAATACTGTAATAGAAGATTACGCTTTTGCTGAATGCCAAGTAAAATTAACTCTTCTAGCTTAAATTCAGATATACAAAATTAATATTATATATAATAAATTTTTATAAATCAAGATTGGGAGATTATATGAGCTCTAATATTTCAAAGAAGAAAAAGAAAAATTTATTAAAAAAAATTTTAATTCTTAAAGATTTCATAAATAAAAACACCAAGGACCCTACGTTAATAGAATACCTGCTGGAGATCGAGAAAGAAATTAATGAAAAAAGATATGGGCTTCTATTTGAAGAACATATAGAAGAGATTATCAGTGCGAATAATATAATATTATCTGAAGTAAAAGAATTATCTATAGACGTAGGGGGGAATGAAAATATACTAATAGAGGGTGAAAATTTAGCAGCATTAAAGGTTTTAGAACAAGAATATCGAGGTAAAATTGACGTAATCTGCATTGATCCACCATACAATACTGGAAATAAAACTTTGAAATATAATGACTACGATTACATTGATTTCGATGATGAATATAGCCACAGTAAATGGCTCAGTTTTATGGAGAAGAGGTTAAACATTGCAAAAGAATTGTTGGTTTCAAATGGGGTAATTTTTGTTAATATTGATGAGACTCAAATAGGTTGCTTGATTTTATTGTGCGAAGAAATTTTTGGGGAGCAAAATGTAGATGTATTAATCTGGCCTAAAACAGACCCAAAATATGACAAGAATAGAGTGGAAAAACCGATTTTTAACGTGAAAATGGCACATGAATATGTAGTAATGTGTTATAAGAACAAGACTAATACACATTTTAATAAGATGATAAGACGTCCAAATCATAGCGATTTTAAAACACCAGAACAACCATTTTATATGGAATCCATACTAAATGAGATTGGGACAACTTCATCTGCAAAAGATGAATTGCACGAAACTTTTGGCAGTAGGGACATATATGTCACTCCAAAACCACGAAAAATGATCAAAGAATTTGTGAGAGTAGCTGCGGGACCAAATGCGATTATTTTAGATTTTTTTGCAGGCTCAGGTACGACTGGTCATGCAGTAATGGATTTGAATAAAGAAGATGGAGGAAAAAGAAAATTTATTTTGGTAACAAATAATGAGAATAACATTTGTATAGATATTACTTATGAGCGACTTAAGAGAGTAATTTATAAAGATAATTATACAGAGAATCTAAAATATTTTAAGATTGAATCAATACAAGGACTTTGAAGTTTTAGAGGTACCCATTCATGCCTGGTATTTTTGCAATCTCAGATCTCCACCTTCCCACTCAAACCCAAATAAGCAAATATGGAGCACCATCAGATTATTTTCAGCAAGTTTCAAATCATTTAGAACAAATTAATCCAGATGTTTTATTGATTGCGGGAGATTTAGTTTGGGGATCTGATATTTCCGAAATTCAAGCAGAATTAGATCTTCTCCGAGAACTTCCGGGAAAATTAAAGTTTTTTATTGAAGGAAATCATGATATATGGGTAGATAGACTGAGTACATCCTACTCTGAAGCACAACAAAAGATGTATGCACGTTTTTCAACCCCCAAGTTCTTTTATATAGGAGGAAGGGCTTCTATTGTTTCAATAAATTCGATCAAGGTAGGGA
>JAHLWE010000073.1 GCA_019058135.1 Promethearchaeota archaeon
CTTAATATCTTTAAATTTTTCAAATCTTTTCTTGGGTAAGTAATTTGTTATTGCAGAAATTATATTTTCGATATTTTTTACAACGTCCTTTGGGCTTACATAATTAGTATCAATAATTGATAAATTTTTATTCTTCTTTTCATTAACAAGTAGAAAATCATCATAATATTTTGAAATTTTTAAGAGATAATCATAATCTCTCTCATGCCATTTTTTTCTTTGTATTTCTGCTTTATTTTGTTCCTTAAAAGATAATCTCCCCCTTGAAATTATTCGTTTCATAATTACATTTACATCAGCATGAAGATAAATTATATGTTCCTTTTTAACCCAATCGATTGATTTGTACAAATCATATATTAATTTATAATCTTTGGGAACCATCTCTAAAGCTTTGGAATATATTAATACACAAATTGGAGTTCGATCTAAAATTACTACTTTATTATTGTTATTTTTTAAATAACTTTTAAGACGAGTATTTCGCTTTATTAATTGCTGCAGAAAGAATATTTCTCCACGAAAAGCAATCTCCTTTTTGATTGAGCCTAATGGATATGTAGGATTTTTAACAATATATCTTTCGTGATAAAATTTGAATGTATAATCTTTAGAATATTTATCTTCTAAAATAGAAAATATAGTGGTTTTGCCGACTCCGTGAGCTCCCGCTATTGAAAAAATGAAATTATTATTCCCTGCCCGCATTTTTTTTGATGTTTAAATAGAATTAAATTAAAATCATAATAAATGTTATAAATGTATAAATGCCATTAGCAGAAATAGTAGAAAATAGATTCCGATTGGATATTTCGAAATTTAAGCCTAAAATAACATTATTTAAGAAGTAAATAATAACTAAACCCATATCAAAAGTGAAAAATAAAAATAAAACTGAATACATTAAACTTACGATGAAAATAATATATATTCTTTGTGTTAGTTGAGAACCAAGTTTTGTGATTAATCCATTGTATAAAACTCCACGGAATGTTATCTCTGTACCAAGAACATCTAACATTAATAAAGATAATATTAAGATCTTATATAAAAGAGAGGAGTTCTTTATAATTGTGTATTGTTCAGATAAACTCTCTGGTGGAGCGAAAATAGTCCAACCTATTGATACAAAGAAATCATTGATAAAAAAAGACAATTCAGCCATAATATAAACCATAAAGGCTCCAATTATGCCAATTAATAATGCAATAAGTATTTTTTTTCTCTCATAATTTAGACCAAGTTTTGAAATTTTGTGTTTCTTCGAGTATATATAAGACAACGGATATATAATTAAGATTGCTCCGGGAATTTGACTTAATGTAATAATTTCAATAGTAGGTGGAAAATCAGTACCTGCAGAAGGTCCTTGAAGTATAAAAAAAAGCGTAATGATACCAATTTTTGCAAATAAAAACAAAACTAAACTATTAAAGAAGACATTTATTGCTTCACGAAATTTCCATTGATCCTTTTGAAGTATAAATTTATCAGAGAGCTCGAGTTTCTTTCCAGTGAATATTAAATATGATTTTTCTTCTTTTTTTTTTTCCTTTATTATATCAATTGGTAAATCCTCTAAAACCGTATCACATATAGGACATTGTTTGAGGATTTTTGAGGAAATAATTGAGCCACATTTTGAACATTTTCTTTCAAGGGTTTTCCCTTTAGATGTAGTTGAGATCTCTTTTTTTTCCTGGGTCTTCTCAGACATTGTTATATTTCTCTTCTAAATTCTTATAATAAATTAAAGCAAATATATTATTATAATATTGATATTATAAATTAAATTTACCGCCTAGTCTCAAAAGGATTAAAATTGAATAGTAAAGAGAGAGAAACCACGAAAAAACGGGGGAAATATAATAAAGATGGTATAATTGAATGCTTATTTGAATTATAAAAAAATATTATCATTCCAATAAATCAAAGTGAGTTTATCTCTCTCATTATATTTCTCACCTAACTTATAAGAAAATGGACTATTTGAAATAAAAATATAATAATTGAATAGATAGCATGAGCCCTTGAATTTTATTATTCTTTTTTACAATAGAGAGAATTTTGCTTTAATATTAATATTCATAAGGAAAAAATAGAACAGTTTTTTTAAATCTTAGCTAATTCTTAACACAATAATTAAATATCAAGCATTTTTTTTATTTTTAGACAAATTTAAAATAAATATAATAAAATTTGTATATTCATATTCCTAGGAAAAAAAAAATTGTCTGATATAAAAACACTTGAGTCGATCTTAAAAAAATTAATAACTTCAGTACCTGAAATTGAAGCCGCAGCAGTAGTTTCAATAGAGGGGTTCCCAATAGTGAGCGCCTTGCCAGAAGGTATAGATGACGCAAAGATCTCTGCGATGACAGCGGCAATCCTTTCACTTGGAGAGGTTGCAGTGCAAGAAAGGAATATGGGTGACCTAGAGGTGACTTTTATTGAAGGAGAAGATGGTTTTATAATTACGCGTAACGCGGGAAAGAATGCAGCGCTTATAATCTCTACCAACCCAAACATTACACGAGGGCTAATCTTTTTAGAATGTAAAAGAACATGTGAAAAAATCGAAGAAATTCTTAAAAAAAGAGAGAA
>JAHLWE010000074.1 GCA_019058135.1 Promethearchaeota archaeon
GAGTCCAATTGAACCGCAGGCTTCACCCCTTGTGGTGCTCCCCCGCCAATTCCTTTAAGTTTTAGCCTTGCGACCGTACTTCCCAGGCGGCACACTTAATGGTTTCCCTTCGGCACTGATATGGCTCATAGCCATACCAACACCTAGTGTGCATCGTTTACGGCCAGGACTACCCGGGTATCTAATCCGGTTCGCTCCCCTGGCTTTCGTCCCTCACTGTCAGGCGCGTTCCAGTCTGACGCCTTCGCCACTGGTGGTCCTTCAAGGATTATAGGATTTCACCCCTACCCCTGAAGTACCTCAAACCTCTCCCGCCCTCTAGTATAACAGTATTCCTAGCATACTAATAGTTAAGCTATTAGATTTTACCAGGAACTTATTATACAAGCTACGGACACTTTAAGCCCAATAAATATCCCGACCACTTGAAGAGCTGGTTTTACCGCGGCGGCTGGCACCAGCCTTGCCCTCTCCTTTCTAGTAAGGTACATTACACACTTACCACAGCTTAAAAATTAAGCACTTTGGGTAACCCCGTCACACTTTCGTGTATTGCGGAGTTTTCGCGCCTGCTGCACCTCGTAAGGCCTGGGTCGTTGTCTCAGTACCCATCTCGGGGCTCCCGCTCTCACGGCCCCTATCGATTATTGGTTTGGTGAGCCATTACCTCACCAACAGCCATAATCGACCGCAATCCTATCCTATGGCAAAATAATAACCATTTTTATTATTCCCTTTTATTGAAAAACTTTTCCAAGCCTTTTCAACTATAAACCATTATCCTCCGTTTCCAGAGGTTATTGTTTTCCATAGGGTAAGTTGATCACGTGTTATTGAGCAGTTTGCCATGGAATATTTTGGTATTCCATTCGACTTGCATGGCTTATTCTCACCCAAATAGCAGTCGGGTCCGGCAGGATCAACCGGAATTATTAATTGGAATCGGTTTTTAAGACTTTCTTAAATTATTTGGCAGATGTTTTTATTTTTTTTAATTGTTCTTTTTTCAGTTTTAATTTTAATTAAAACCACATTTTTTTTATCGTAATTTGAAAGGAACTCATCATTTTTTGGAAGTTATACCGTCATCCGAGCTCACGCCGATTGATTTACGATTTAAATACATTATTAATAATCAATCTATATATTTTAAATTTTTGCATTTAGTGGTAAATTTTTTTTTATGATTTGGGACCAAAAATTACCAGTTTTAAAAATAATGGAGTTTAAAAATCTATTTTTAAAAAAATGGTTAAATTCCAATTTTTAGGTTATTTAATGATAATTAGAGAAAGAATAGGAAAACATTTAGATCAAATTAAAAATCTAAAAGGAGTAGAAAACGTTGTCTTAACTCAGAGGGATGGTAATCCCATTCAATCAAGTGGGGTTTGGTTTTCAAAAGATGAAATTTTTAGCGTTTCTGCAGCCACAAGTGCAATTTATAATATCGGTATTCATTTACATCCAAAAGAACTAAAATATATATTAATTGAGGGTAAAAAGGCAAAAATTTTAATCGCCCCACTTAAAAACTCATATGATTCTCCACTAAATAAAATTTTAGAAGAACAAGGTATTTTTGAAAATGATAATGAGTTTTTCATAGCAATTACTACACTTCCAACAGTTAATCTTGGAAGCATATTTTTACAAACAGGAGATAGTCTTATGAAAATTAAGCGAACGTTGATTACATCAGGTGAATCTTTCAAACCACCTTTAATTGAGTTTAATGACGAACAAATAAAGAAAATGATGGAAGAATTCGATGTAAAAGAAGATTTTTCAAGAGACTTTAAATTATCAGCTTATTCATTAGGGTTTTCTGAAAAGGATTCTTATCAATTAGATGAAATTTTAAAAACTTTTTCTTTTTCAATACCTGATTTAAAATGTTCTTTTGTTACGCTGGAAGGAGGTTTTATCGCTTCAAAAATTATAAAAAAAGAAATTTTTTGGTATAATCCACTTGAAACAATTGCAGCTATGAGTTTCTCATTATTTCAAACTTCGAATAGATGCGCTTGGTTGTTAAAAAAAATGCAAATTAATACAATTCTTTTAGATTGTGAGACCAATTTTCAATTTATTTATGGTCTTGATAAAGGAATTTTTAGCTCTCTCATTGATAAAGGAAAATATAAATTAGGTCTGCTTAGGTTGATAATACCTCAGTATGCAAATAAATTAAACCAAGTAATTAAAAAAGCATTAGTGATCGAAGATTACAAAAAATATTTTGACATTAAAAAGCTGTTAGGAGAATTAATTATAAAATAAATAATCAAGGAGGGAATAGAATCCTGCAAATTATACATTCAACAGATAAGATAGGTGAAAAAAAATTATCCCTTATTTTATATTGCCTTCTTAATAGAATACCGATAATGATATTTGGAGAAAATGAAATTGATGTTGATAATTTTTCGGCAGAATTATGTGATCTAATGCATTTTAGAAAAGAATTAATCTATTATACTGATTTTGTATCGGAAATTGAATATCAAAACCTATGTAAAAATGAAGAAATTGATTATAATTCTCAAAGAATTATTATTAGATGCCCTTCAAGTGTTGCTTTAAAAGCTTTAAACAATATTAAAAATTTTAAATCTTGGGTAATTGGAATAGAGATCCAAATTAAAAATCAACAGAAAATTAAATTGATAAAACAGTTGATGCATAAGAAATATTTTTTATTTATTTCTATTATATTCACAAATAACTCAATATCCGTAGAGTTAACAGGTGATAATTCAAGTGATATTAATTTAAAATTAGAAAGAAGGATTCTTAGAAAAAGTTCACAAGATACTGAAAATTCTATAATAAGAATGAAAAGGATTTTATCCCAAAAAACAAACACAACAAATATTGATGATAGAACAATAATTAGCCTTTTAGACTTTTCTATAGAAAAAGAAGAGATCCAAAAAAATATTTTTAAAAGAGAGATCCAAAATTTCTTTTCTGCATCAAAAAGAGCTTTTTTCATCTTAAATCGTTTAAATTTGCTATCAACTTTAGGTTTAGATGCAACAATTAGCGGAAAGATCCTTTTAAATACAATAGATTATCAAAAGGCGCCAATAGAGAGAATACTTTCATTTATATATTATGAATGGGGTGAAGGATTTGATCCATTATTAAAAAATGGGAAGCATGTAAAAATTGGAGATCATTTAGAATCTTTATGGGGGTAATATTTTGCTATTTGATTATAGTAATAAAACAATTCAAATTAAAATTGTATACTATGGCCCTGCAATGTCAGGAAAAACTACATCATTAAAAAGCTTATTTAAGTATTTTGGAAAACAAGAGACATTAAAATCAATAGAAAGCACGACTGGAAGAACATTATTTTTCGATTTTGGAGTATTAAATTTTCAAGGTTATGAGTGGAATATTAAATTTTTAATATATTCAGCTACTGGACAAGATTTTTATGCAAGTACACGACCAGCAACATTAATCGGAGTTGATGGAATAATTTTTATTGTAGATTCACAAAATACATGTATAAAACAGAATTTGAGGTCTTGGAATGAATTATATACCTTTTTCTCAAATAAACTTTATGAGATACCTATTATAATTTGTTTAAATAAATGGGATTTGGATAATAAAATAAAGAAATTAGAATTTTTAAATGAGATTAATTACACTCTTTTTGAAAAAGTTGATATTATTACTACTATTGCAACAGATGGTATTGGAATTTTTGACTCTTTTAAAAACATGCTTAATTTCATTTTTCCGCAAATAAGTATTCAAATCAATTAATTAATTTTTTAAATGGAAAAAAAGAATAGTTTTAATAAAGAATAATGATTTTAAGATTATTTTAATTTCAGATACATATTTTTAGAGATTCTTTTTATATATCCTAACAGATACCATTGTTTTATTATTTTTTATAAATTTTTACCGAACAGTTAAGACAATAAAATCATTGCAATCTCTTTCTATATATATAATCATTCCAATAACAATAAATGCTCTTTGAATTTAGTAACTCATTAACTTTCTCCAACATTAATTCTGGGTCGAACTCCCACATTCTATCCTTATTAAAAATAGCACATTTAAATTTTTCTAAATTACACATTTTTTTCAGAACTATTCCATAAATACAAACTTGGGGTAAGGCATGAAAAAAACTCTCGGGCTTATAATCTATTACACTAGGTGTTCCATTTTTATCAATTCGAATTAAATCAACATGCCCCGTTATCATATTATTACTATTTCTCAACCAAACGGGTATTTCGATCCCTACGGTATTTTTATCGTGATTAATTATATAAGGTAAAACAACCTCATGACTAACTCCTCCATGTCCTAAAATATCATTCTTATTAAAAATTTTAGGGTTGGATAGACCACATAACAAACAATCTGAATTATAAACTCTAATAAATCCCTTATTCATTAATTCTTGTTCAAAATCTACTCTTTCATTAGAAGTAATTTTAGTTATCTGAAACGCAGAAATTCGAGATATATTAGTCAATCCATTAGTCATATTTGAAACCTCATTTCTTACTTCTATAGGAAAGTCTCTCGTTTTTTTAATTAACTCCAAGTGCTGTTTCAGTCCTTTCGGAAGTCCTATATTCCTACAGTTAACTTCTGGCAGGTTACCGTAATGACAGATATGTTCACGACATTCAGGACACCAATAACCCTCCTTTACACGAAATGGTCTCCTTTTAAAGATGTGACCTTTTTTACATTCAAATTCAAGAGGGGTTTTACTGTTTTCATA
>JAHLWE010000075.1 GCA_019058135.1 Promethearchaeota archaeon
CAAGATTGTAGAAGAAAGAATTGCGGATGGGCTCAAAGAAACAAGAATGATGAAAAAGATACGACAAACTGAAGCAGAAGCAAATAAATCTAAGTGTGAGTCTCATATATTTAAATATCTTTTTAAAAATCAAGGGCAAACCGAGTATACTATTTCCATAATAAAGCAATCAATTCCGAAACCAATTCTTGATAATATTCCTTTGCATTTTAATGATATTCTCCAAGGAATGATAGATGATGGAAAATTGCCCGGAAAGGTTCAAGGTCAAATGCTTATATTTGGATGATTTATATTTTTCATTAAAACTAACTAAATGTTATATTTAATTCTTAAACTAAAAAATCGAATGATGAATAAAGAATAGGAACATAATGACAAATATTAAGACTATTTTATCTTATAGCTTTAGAGACCTTCGCCGTCAGAAAGTTCGGGCTTTTTTAGGTATTTTCGGTGTTATGATTTCTGTAGCTTTACTTACTATAGTTTTATTTTTATCTGATAGTATCTCAACATCTTTTATTGATTATCTTACTACAGATGCAGGGAATCAAGATATTAATATTTCAGTGCGTCACTATGACACCGAACCAGAAAATAGATCTAGCTATTTCAAGTATGCTGAAATGAGCGAAAACATCTTGAAAAATGTTTCAAAAATTAAGAACTGTATTCCAAGATTTGAATTATATTCAGAAGTTAATGAAACGGCAAATTTCTCTACAATGAAAACAATCAATGTCAGACGTGGAGCAAGGATTATTGGAATTAATTTCACACTTGAAAATGAGATAAAATTTGGTTCTTTTGAAAAAGATGAAGAACCAATGATAATTGAAGGATTAGAGCTTTATCATTTCATGGTTTATGAGACATTTAATGAAAAATTAAGATTAATAGGAGGGGACACAGTTAATTTCACGATATTTTATGATAATGGAACAGATTGGATAGAAAAAAATATCACTTTAATTTTTGACGGTATTTTTAATTTTGAAATAAAATTTCCATTAAATTATCGGGGGCATACTATAATTTTAAGCCTTGAAACAGTTTATGCAATGCTAGGTGAAGAAGATTATGAGGGACAATGTTCCCAATTAATTTGTACTTTTGAAGAGGGAGAAATTATATATGATATTAGGGATGTAGAGACTTCATATTATAATGTAAAAATAATAGCTGAAGATATCCAATATCTTGTCGGTTTTGATTATTATATAGATTTACCGAAACTTGAATATCTAGGATTTAGTGAATTTCTTTCAGTTGCTCTTTCTATAATTTTCGTTTTTATCTCTATTATATCTATGCTTATAGCTGGCATATTAATAAATGGAATTTTATCAACTTCTGTGGAAGAAAGAATAAGGGAATTTGGCGTTTTCCGAACTTTAGGCGCACATAAAGTATTTAATCTATTTATTGTTTTAGGACAAGGACTTATATTATGCCTTATTGGAACAACTTTAGGTATTATATTAGCGATTTTTGGAACTCAATTAATGTTAATTATAGTTAACATAATTTTTTCTGACTTAGTTGGGTCATTTTTAGCTGGTGGATTGGTTTTTTCATATTCTATTAATTCCATTTTAATATCGTATATAATGGGGATAATTGTTAGCTTAATGGTTAGTATAACTCCTGCAATTAAAGTTATGAAATTACAAATAGTTGAGGCAATAAATCCTTACCGGAGAGAGGATGTTTTATATCATTTAAGAAAAAAATCCTCAGTCAATTATAAATTAATATTAGTAGGCATTATATTAGCATCAAATGGTGGGTTTATATATTTAGTTATACCTCAATTACTCCTTACTATGGATTTTGCTCTTATAGCAGGAGTTTTAACCGCAATTTTATTAATTTTTTTAATAGGGTTAACATTAGCCGGTTTGGGGTTAATGCCAGTAATATTAAATATTGTAATCAATCTTTTTAGACCTCTTTCAAGAAAACTCCATTATATTATTAAGATATTTGTTAATAGATTTCAAAGGAGAAACAGTAACACTGTTGTAATGTTCGCCTTTTCATTTTCTTTTGTCATATTTACATCTACCTTATTAGGATCTTTACAGGGTCAAATTGCAGATATGCAAAAGATCAATACCGGAGCAAGTTTAGTTGTGAGAACAACTACTTTTAGCAGTGAAGGTGGAGGTGGAGACGGGGGATTTTTTGGAGGAGGAGGTTTTGGCTTATTTTCTGAAACAAATAATGCTCATGGAATTCATATTTCTAGCGAGATTGATCCAATAAGCACACTTACAACGGAATTTCAACAAGAACTTATGACAATAGAAGGAATTGAACGAACATCTTCAGTAATCGTAAGTCCAAATCAATTATCGCAAGTTTATGTGGAAATTGGTAAGGAATTTGATGCAGATATTGCTGATTATGTCGGTTTTCAATCTCATACGATAAGTTTATATGGAATTGATGAACATTACAAATCTACTATCTTTATAGAGGAAGTAAAATTTTCACAAGGGGATATTTCTAGTTTTGATAAACTATTTGAAACAGATAAAAATTATTGCGTAATATCTGAAGCCATAGTGCAATCCTTAGATTTTAGATTAGGAGAATAAATTAGAATTACTTTTACAAGAGGAGATGAGGTTGAATATGTTCCTTTTTTCATTGCAGGAATCGCCAATACTATGCCAGGTTTTTCAAGATTTAAATCTTCAGTATCAGCAGCAAAC
>JAHLWE010000076.1 GCA_019058135.1 Promethearchaeota archaeon
AAATATAATATTTTTAAATATTGCTGAGAATACTGACATACCCTATCGAGAAATTGGAATTGAAGTCAAAAAAATAGGCGACATTTCCGAGGCAATAGATAATCTATTATATGATGAGAAGATTTGTATATTGATTTCAGATACTCGTAAAAAATTTGTTTATCGACATACGTACGTAAAAGACGGAAAAGCATCTAAAAGAGTTGCAGATTTGATTATGCAGATGATAAAAGAATCAAAGAGGGAAAAGAAATGAAAAAAATAATTTCGATAATTCCAGCTCGTGGAGGCTCAAAAAGAATTCCAAAAAAGAATTTAAAACTATTAGATAGAAAACCTTTAATTTATTACACTATACAAGAAGCCTTAAAATCAAGATATCTGGATAGAATAATTGTCTCAACAGAAGACGAAGAAATTGCTGAAGTCTCTAGAAAGCATGGCGCCGAAGTTATAGAAAGGCCAAAAGATCTGGCAAGAGACGAGTCTCCAACAATTGATGCTATACTTCATGCATTAGATTTTCTTGGAAAAGATGGATATGTGCCAGAGATTGTTGTTCTTTTACAGCCCACCTGTCCATTACGCAATGGACAGGATATAGACAATGCTATAGAATTATTTCTAAAAAAGAACTGCGAGTCCGTTGTGAGTGTTTGTGAAATTGGACATTCTCCATATTGGATCTTCAAAATTGAAGATGAGTATTTAAAAGCCATTTTTGAAGAAAAATATTTAAAGATGAGAAGGCAGGATCTACCAAAAGTATATATGCCAAATGGTGCAATATATATTTCAACACCTGAAAATCTGCGAAAATATGAAAGTTTCTATTGTTCTAAAATCATTCCTTATATGATGCCGATTGAAAGAAGTATCGACATAGATAATGAAATTGATTTTATATTAGCAGAACTGGTGATAAAAAAATATGGATTTGAATAGTATCTTGAGTAAGGTAATAAGGAAAGTAGATGAAAACAGCAAATTAAATAAATTTCCCCATAACACAGAGAATGGAAAGTGGGTAACCACTAATGATGGCTATTGGACTGGGGGTTTTTGGACTGGTTTACTCTGGCTTTTATATAAAAATATTGGCAATGAGAGATATAAAAAAGAGGAGCGGATGAAAGCTTGATATGGGGAGAATATTTCTTTGTAGAGGCTTTAATGAAAGTTAAGGGGGAATTAGAATGAAAAAGATTAGAATAGGCAATAAATTAATGGGCGAAGAAGAGCAATGCTTCATAATAGCCGAAGCTGGCGTAAATCACAACGGAGATGTTGAATTAGCCAAGAAATTGATAGATGTTGCAAAAGAGGCTGGTGTGGATGCTGTGAAGTTCCAAACATTTAAGACAGAAAGTGTTGTCACCAAAAATACTGAAAAGGCGGAATATCAAAAAGAGACAACAGGAGAAGGCGCTCAATACGAGATGATAAAGAAGTTAGAACTCAAAGATGAAGATTTTAGAGAATTGGCTGATTATGCTAAGGAAAAAGAAATTATGTTTTTATCTTCCCCCTTTGATAAAGAAAGTGTTGATTTGTTATATGAGTTAGGTGTGCCTGTATTCAAGGTAGCTTCGGGAGAAATAACGAATTTCCCACTGCTTAGATACATAGCAAAGAAAGGGAAGTCTATTATTTTATCCACGGGCATGTCAACTTTAGGAGAAGTGGAAGAGGCGTTAAATGTTATCAGAAGTGAAGGAGTTAGAGATGTCGTTTTACTTCATTGCGTATCCAACTATCCCGCAAAAATAGAGGATGTAAATCTAAGAGCAATGGAGACTTTAGAGCAAACGTTTAAAGTTCCGGTAGGGTTCTCTGACCATACTTTAGGTATTACAGTGCCAATAGTAGCAGTTGCTTTGGGCGCTTGTGTGATAGAAAAACATTTTACTCTGGATAAAAATTTACCTGGACCTGATCATAAAGCATCTTTAGAACCTAACGAGTTAGAAGAGATGGTAAGAGCAATTAGGGATGTAGAAAATGCATTAGGTGATGGGGTAAAAAGACCTACAAAGGATGAGGGAGCGATAAAAAAAGTTGCAAGGAGAAGTATTGTTGCAAAGATGGATATTCCAGAGGGAACAGTTATTACAGAGGATATATTAGATACTAAGAGACCTTGCACGGGGATTGAGCCGAGGTATATAGATATAATCATGGGGAAGAAAGCAAAAGAAAATATAAAAAAGGGTGAGATAATTTCCATGAGGATGATAACATGGTGAAAGAAAAAATTAAGATAATTAGAAGTGCTGTTGGTAGTTTGCCTTCCTGGGGACTAATAGAAGAATTACAGAAGGCTGGAGTGGAAATAATCGGGATAGATTCAAATCCTCTTTCATTTGGGCTTTATCATTTAAAAAGGAATTATGTTGTCCCTCGTGGAGACGACCCGAATTTTATCAGAGAAATCTTGAAAATAATTGATAAAGAGCAACCCACAGCGATTCTTTCTGGTCCAGAAGAAGAACTTCTGACTCTATCCAAAAATAAAAGGAAAATCGAGGAAAGAGGAACTTTACTCTTATGTCCTGATTACGAATATATTGAGATTTGCGCAGATAAAAAGAAAACAAATGAAGTATTTAAGCGTATTAGGGTACCAACTCCTGAGATTTTTGATTCGAGCTCAGCGAAATTTCCTTGTATAATAAAACCGAGATTTGGTAGAGGTAGTTCAAATATTTATGTAGCAAAGAATGAGGAAGATTTACGTTTCTATCTTAAAAAAATTGAGGAGCCCATATTTCAAGAATTCGTTCAAGGAGAAGAACATACTGTGGACATTTTGGCAGACAAGGATGGAAATGCTCTGTCCGTGATCCCAAGATTACGACTTCATACGGAATCCGGGATTTCAGTTAAAGGTAAAACAGTTTATGATAAAGAGATTATTGATTATTGCAAGAAAATAGCGAAAGAATTAAAACTTTTTGGTCCTTCTTGCATTCAATGCATAAGAAGTAAGGAAGGGGTTAAATTTATTGAAGTGAATACAAGATTTGGAGGGGGTTCTATTTTATCAATTAAAGCAGACCCAACAATTATATCAAATTTGATAAAAATGATAAAAGAAGAAAATCCTGAATCAAGTAAAGAATTTAGGGAAGGACTAGTAATGTTGAGATATTATTCAGAAGTTTTTATATTGGAGGAAGAAATTAAAAAGTCAGGTGAATTTCCATGAAAGCAATAATATCTGATTTAGATAATACACTGTATGATGTAAGTCAATATTACTTAGGTGCTTTTGAGAGAATAGCTGAATATTTATCAAAGAAATACAACCTTTCTAAACAAGAGATATATAAAACCTTAGAAAATATTTGGAAAGAAAAAACAAGCATGTATTCGCATCTATTCGATGATTTGTTAGATTTGTTAGATTTGAAAAATGAGTTGAAAAATGTTATCAGAATATTTAATAATTATGATGGCGAACTCAAACCATATCCAGATGTAATTCCAACTTTTAAAGAATTGAAAAAGAGAAACTATAAGTTAGGAATAATTACCGATGGAAATGTAGAGAGACAAAAGAGGAAGATAAAATTACTGGGGCTTAATG
>JAHLWE010000077.1 GCA_019058135.1 Promethearchaeota archaeon
GTGTCGTATTTTCATTACCACCAAACGCCTTGATTTCGACTCTGTTTTTCCTCAGCTGGCAAATCAACAAGGGTAGCAAATACTCCTTCCTGACTACAGTAGAAAACCGACGTTTTTTAGAATGAGATAATTAGAATTTTTGTCGCCGAAAAATTTAAGAATTTTAAAAATCTGATAAAATTATAGATTTAAAAATACCCTCAAATAAGAATAGGAAAATTTTAATTCAAAAGCGAATAAATATATATTTATAAAGGCAAAAAGAAATAATTTAAAAATTCGAAATTGATTATAAGAATATAATTCTAATAAAAAAGTATTTTTATATTGGGGTATAATTTAAATAATAACATTATAACTTAATTCATAAGAATTGGTTAATTATGTCTTCATACAAGCTTAAGGTTCTTTTATGCGGTGCTGCCGCAGTCGGAAAGACCGCATTAGTTCAGCGTTTTATCAAGAATCGATTCGCTACTAACTATAAACTAACTGTTGGTGTGGATATTTTAACAAAGGATGTTAATTATGAAGGAGACGAGATTGCAACGTTAAGTATATGGGATATTGGGGGACAACAAAGATTTGAGTTCATTAGAAGCACGTTTTATAAGGGGGCAGCGGGTGTTCTTCTAGTTTTCGATCTCTCAAGGGCGCAGACTTATGCCGAAATCCGAAAATGGTTAGCGGAGATTCGACAATTTGCTGGAGAACATATACCTTTTGTTCTAGTAGGAAATAAAGTTGATTTAATTGAGGATGTTGGTGAAGTTATTGACAGGGAGGAAGCAAAAAGATTTGGGGAATCTGAAAATTCGATTTACATTGAAACATCTGCGAAGACTGGAGTGCATGTTGAGGAGGCTTTTGGTGAATTGACCAGACGAATTATTAAATCTCGTTCAGGCCAATAATTTATAGATTAAGTCTTATCTTTTTAAAATTTAAAATTTTAGGTCATTATATTTTACGTAATCTAATTTTTTTAATTAATTTATTTTTAATTCAATTAATAAATGGAAACGTGGAATTTTACTGCTTAATCCGATTTTGATTTAAAATTTTAAATCTCACATTTTGTGCGTCTATTAGTAGAACACTTATTATTCCCTTTCTTTTAATAATGAAAGCAAAAATTTTTATGAAACGAGTTTTAATTATCATAATTAAAGAGAGATGGAATATATTAATGATCAATCAAGAAGCGGCAATATTGAAGTCAAAACAATTTATTACAAAAATTAAAGGCTTGGAAATTGAGATCTCTGGAAGACCATTAATAGATTGGCTTTACTTTGAACCAATTGGCATTAATGAAGTCGAGGAAAATTATGAAATTAAATGCAGCCTTAATCAAAATCTCTTTACCTCAAAACAAGTCGTTTTTGAGATTCAAGTTAATAAAGAGACTGGTGAGATCTACGATATTAAAAGGCTTAATGAGTAAGGATGTTGTAGTCGATTCCAACATTTTATTTATATTTTTTAAAGAAATATTGCGTTGAGTAAGATAATTAAGGATAAATTATTGATAACTAAGGATATTAAACTTGTTTATTACTATAAAAATAAAGGATAAAATGCAAAATATAGTGAGAAAATCCTTATATTAATTTAAGTATAAAACGTATATGTCTCAACTTATTTTTCAAAAATTTAATTACTTTTTCAAAGTTACAATTAATTCAACTACTTCTAAATTGATCTATATTTTACTTAACATAATTTGATCTTTCCTGTAATTCTCACAAATAAATGAAAATTAATAGCGTAATATTCGATAATTTTAGCTATCTTTAAATTATTGTATTCAAATATAAATTAAAAAATCTTTAATAGATTAAATCAAATAAAAAAAAATTAGAAGAAAATGAATTCAAATGAAAAATTTATGGTTTTTGTTGATGGATCTAATATTTATCATGGACAAGATAGATCGAATTTTGAGGTAGATTATAAGAAATTCAGAGATTTATTAAAAACAAATAGGAATATTATTAGATTTTATTATTATGAAGGAGTAAAAACACCAATTACAAAAGGTAAAAATAAATTTTTTAAAAAACTTAGACATCTTGAAATAGATGTAATAAATAGGCCTTTAAGAAAAAGAAAATTTAAATGTGAAAATTGTGATTATGAAAAAGAAATATACTATGAAAAAGGAATTGATGCGAGTTTATCGACAGATTTATTATGGCATGCTTTTCAAAAAAGTTATGATACAGCTATATTAATTACTGGTGATGATGATTTTATGCCCACGATTGAAAGAGTTAAATTACTAGGAAGAAGAGTAGAATTATGGACTTTTAAAGATTCTATTGGAAGCGACTTAAAAAATGAAGTAGATAAGGTAAGTTATATTGATGACATTGTTGAACAAATTAAAAAATAACATAAAAAGGTGTTTTTTTGACAGATTAAATTTTAACAATTTAATCTGTTGAATCGCTTTTCTATAATGAAAATAGTTAAACAATTATTTAAATTTATCCATTTAAATTAAAATGTATTTTTTGGATAAGGATGAGCTTATTTTTGAAAGTTACATTTCCAATTTATTTTACAAATTTACAGTTAATTTTGAAAAAAAATCTATTTTTAATTCAAGCATCTCCATGACTCTCGAATAATCTCTTTTATGGAACGACCAGTGTTAATTATTGAAAAATATTGATTATGATTTTGATATAATTTTTCTTAAAAGTGAATATTATCCCTTTTTTCAATTATTTTTACTATATTTTCTCAGTTATTCTTTTAATTTTCTCATTTATTTTTGGAAGTTACAAATTCAATTAATAAGTGGAAACGTAGAATTTAACTACTGAAATTCCTCGTGGAGGGCATTCACAGCTTTTTCGATAATTACATTAATTTAAATATTTGCAAATTTGAAGAAATAATTGGAAAATATCTTTGTTTAGATGGGGTCTACTCTTAAATCTTTAATTCATTACTTGAAATTAATTGAGATTTTTGAAAAAAGTTGGGAAAAAGATTAATCTTCTCCCAATGCATCAAGAACATCTTTATGTTCTTTTATTATATCATCTATTATTGATTTTGTTATTTCTTTATCATTTAACTTTTTAATTTCTTTTTTTTCCTTTTCAATAGTCTTTTCTGTCATTTTCAACTCAAATTGAATATAGTATAGTCTTTATTTATAATTTTTCATAATTTTTTCTAATCCATCTAGAAATTTCGTTTTGATCAATTTCTTCTCTTGCGATTTTTAAACAAAATTCGATAATTTTTTCTTTTGTAGTTTTTTCTGAAGATTTTAAATGATACCCATTTTGTTTAAGGAATAATTGCGAAGCAATAAATCCAATCCTTTTATTTCCATCTGAAAAATGATGTTCATTAGTAAGATCAAACCATAAGATTGCCATTTTTTCCTAAAAACTAATCTTTTTAAAAGGTAATCCAAATTTTACTTTATCTAAAATGCTTTTTACTCCTTTTTTATTTAGTCAAACAGCATTTCTCAAATTTTTATGTTCCTTTTGCAATCTCTTAAAAATTAATATTATATCTCCAAAATCGGGATACCACATTAATATATCGTTGTTTTTTCCTTTAATTATAAAAATTTGAAAAGCACCAGATGTAAGACTAATAAATTTTTCTCCAATTAAAACATTATTTTTCTTGTGTTTTAAGGAATCTATAAATTAAAACAACGTTAAAGAAATTTGTAAACTTGAAAATTTATTTTTTAAAAAATCCAATTATTTAAAATTATAATATTAAAAGGGCAAATTATTTTTTCTAACTTAATTGCTAATGAAATTCTTCATGGAGTGTATTCACAGCTTTTTCGATATCTTCCTTACTAATGACTAATGATATATTTAATCCTTCGGAGGATTGAGAAATTGATTTAACATTGATATCATTTGAACTAAGAGCATTAAAGATGCGTGCCTTAATTTTTGTATCAAGAACTTGTAATCCAATGACTGCAAGTATTCCGACGTATTCAATTTTGATTTCAAAGAAATTCTTGAAGAAATTATTTTCTTTGATTAAATTTGTTGCTTTTTTTCCATCATTCACATCTACAATAAATGTGGTATTAATTTCGCTGGAGCTTTGAGCGACTAAAGAAACATTTATTTTATTATCTCCCATAATGTTAAATATTTTGGCAAGAACACCGGGAACTTCAACCATACTTCCTGAAGAAACGGTTATCATCGCAACTTCTTCGACAGTAGAGATTCCTTTTATGTTTGATTTATCGGTTTTTTCAGATATTATAGTAAATTGGGATATTACGAGAGGTATATAAAAATTTCTAATCTCTAAGGGAATTTTAAATGGATCTATTGATTCAA
>JAHLWE010000078.1 GCA_019058135.1 Promethearchaeota archaeon
GTGTTTTTGAATTTCCTTCTGCTTATTGAATTCCTCATCTTTATGGTTTTTTAATTCATTAATTGTAATTTGTTCCTCATCGATTTTCTTTTGAATTTCTTCTTGAGAAATAGTATGTTCCTTAATTTTTTTATTATTAACATCGATCTTGTTATTCGAGTCAATATTTTCAGTTTTTAATTCTTCAATAGAATCTATGAGTCGTTGAATATTTTGTAGAGCTCTCAAATTATCAGTTATTAATTCTAGATTTTGATTTTCTACATCAATTTGTTTTTGTAATTCTGCTGTTTTTCCCCAGAATTTTTCTTTCTCTATTTTTAAATCGTTAATTTTGTTTTGATGTGCTTCTAATTCTTTTTTCCTAGTTTCAATGCTTTTATTTGTTGCAATAATTTCATTATTTTTTTCTTCAATTTCTTTTTCAATAGACTTGATATTTTCCTCAATTTCAGTTATATTTTCCAGTAAATTTTGTATCCCTTTGAGATCTTGTAAATTCTCTTGAACATTATCAAGTGCTTTTTGACTATTATCAATTTTATCTTGAATCTCTTTCTTTATAGTCCAAAACTGTTTTTTCAGCTCTTTAATATTTTCCTGTTCATTAATTAATTGTTCTTTCTCTTTGTTTTTCTCATCAATAAACTTATTTTTTTCAGTGATCTCGTTTTCAAATTCTATAATTTTATTTTTTATTTCTTCTGATTGAGAAGAGAAATCATCTAATTTTCTTTTATCCTCTGATAATTTTTGATCGAATGATTCCTTTTTTGAATTAAAAACAGTTAGTTTGTGTTCATGATCATTCAATTCATTTAATTGGGAATTAATACTTTCAGAAATTTCTTCTAACTCTTTATATAAATCTTGACTTTTTGATAATGTTAATTTTCTTAAAGCAAGATAAACATTTTCTAATATTTCCATTAAATCTTGGACGAAATCGTCAATATTGGAGGTTGATTCTTGGACAGCAATGTCTGTAGATTCTTTTACGGATGTAAGTAATTGAGAAATTGAAGAGTCTGCATTTTCAATATATAAATTCAAAGTTTGAGTGATAGAATTCAATGTACCCCGAATATTATCATCAGACAAATCCTCTTTATTAATTTCTTCAATAATTTTCATCATATCAACAATATCATAGACATATTTTCTGAAATCTTCAGTAGATGCTGAAATTGCTTCAGAATTTGATTCTTGAATTGCAGTTTTTATAGATTCAACTGAAATGTGTATATTCTGGGTTAGCATATTTAAAATTTGTAAAATTCCTGTTATGTTTTCTTTATTTTGCTCATAATTCTCCTCAGAAACTCGAATTCGGTCTAATAGAGCTTCTTTTTCTTTTCTCAATTCATTTATTCTTTTGCTAATATTTTCTTTCTTTTTGGAAAAACTTCCAATATTAGAATTAGTTTTAGTTAAATCATCAATAATTGTAGTTGTCTCTAAATTGAGATTTTTAATTTCTCGCTCAAAGTTTTTTTGATTCTTTTGGAGAATTCTTAATTCAGTTTTAATATTAGAGATTCTGGTATTGTATTCATTAATTTCAGATTCCAATGTATTTTTTTTCATTTGAATTAATTCATAATTCTGTTCATTTTTTTTTAAAGTATTTTCTTCTTGTAAAAGCTGTTTCTTAAAATTTGCTATATCCTTAATATAGCCATCTTTCTTTTGAATCAATTCTATTATCATTACTTGAACTTCCTTTCCTTGACTTAATCTTTTGAATTCTTCCTCAATTTCAGTTTTCTTTTTATTGAGTGTATTGATTTGGTTTTTATTCATTTTAATCTCTGTATTTATAGACGAAAAAGATGAATGTAGATCAGAGATTATTTTATTTATATCACTTTTCTGGTTCTCAATTTCAGTGATTTGCGATTCCAAATCTTTTTGAAGGTTATTTTCATTTTTAATCTTTTTTTTAATTTCTGCTATTTTTTCTCGAATTTGCTTCTGTTTTTGTTTAGTTTTTTCAACGGCTTTATCAATGTCTTCTTCTTCCCCCTTTAGTTTTTCTAGTTCAGTTTCAAGTTCAACTTTTTTATTCTTATTTCGTTTAATATTATTTTTCAATACCCCAATTTCAGCTTTGAGTGAAGAAACATTTTGTTTTATTATAGAGATTTCACCTTTAAAACCTGCAACAATTTTTGTATGTTCATTAATATCTCCTTCAATTTCTTTATGCTTTGATTGACTAATTTCAAATGAGTTTCTAGAATTTTCTATTTCTTTTTCAATATTAGATATATCTTTCTGGACATCTTCAATCAAATCATCAAATGTTTGACCCTCTTCCAAAACCTTTAATTGTTTTTCAAGGTTCTCTTTTTTTATTTTTGATTTTTTAAGGGATTGTTTTTCTATTTCCATCGTTGTTTTATTAGAACTAAGTTCTGTTTTAATTTTAGTGATTTTTTCAGAGATATCTTCTCGTTCCTTTTCTTTCTCACTTATCGTTTGTTGAAGATTTTCCATAATAAGAGCTTCTTGTTTATAAATATCCTCTTGTCTATCAATTTTTCCTTTAAATTCTTCAATGATTTCTTGGGTTTTTTCCATATCTTTTTCTAATTGTTCCTCTGCCGCTTGTAATTTGGATATTTTTAAAGCAATTAATTGCGAATTATAATGGTTAATTTTTTCATCTAATTCCTTCCATTTTAACGCATCATTTTTTTCTTTCTCAACCTTTTTCAGTTGAGAAGATACTTCTGAGAAAATTGCTTCAAATTTTCCTAAATCACGCTCTGCTTTATCTAATTTTTTAAGAGTAGCATCTCTCATTTCATCATATTTTTCTAAACCGATAAGCGTTTCAATGAATACGCGTCTATCAACAGAATTCATATGAGTTAATTCCACTATTTTTCCTTGTAAAACAAATTGACTTGAGCCATCAGGGTCAATATTTGCTTGTGCTAAAGCATTTAGTAATGCTGAGCGGGTTGTAGCCTTTCCATTAATTAAATATTTACTTCCTGTTGTTTTTCTTACTTCTCTTGCTATTTCAAATGTATCTCCACCACCAGGAAATATTCCCTCTGAATTATCAAATGTAATAGCTACCCTTGCAGTTGAGGCAGGCTTTTCTTTTTGGGTTCCAGCAAAAATTAAATCCTTTAGTGATTCAGCCCTCATAGTTTTTCTCGATAAACGTCCAAGACAAAAACATAATGCATCGATAACATTCGATTTTCCAGCACCATTTGGACCCACAATACATGTAAAACCTGGAGAGAGCTTAATCGTAACCGTTCTATCTCCAAAGGATTTGAAACCAGTCATACTGATTTTATTTATAATAGTCATAAGATGAAAAACCTTTTGATCTAATATCTTACTTTAATTTAAATAAATACATTTATTTATAATTATTTTCAATTTCTTATAATTTATTTATTGGATTTTATGACTCAGAATTTTATTTTTTATGAAATTTTCTCGCATTCTTTATTAATTTCACGCATTATTTTTGCAAAAGAAGCCCATAACTGTTGAGAGAATTGACTTACTAATATGGCATCTGTTCGTCTTGAATCTAAACATTTTAATTCTTCTTTATGAGATTTAATTTTTGTTTTCCAAATTTCCGAAAAGATTTCCTGTAGATTTATCTTTACTTTTTTTGCAATTTGTTCATATGTTTCATCGATATCTGCCTCCTTTTGCAATTTTTGAAGTTGTTCATATCTTCTTTTTTCTTTTGCATGCGTTAAATCTTTACAATCAATAATAATTTGAAATGGATTTTTTTTACCATATTCGCATGCTTTTAGATCGCACTCATTACATATTTCTTCAAATGAGATTGTATACTGAGAAAGACCAGTTATTGAATATTTTAGAGTCGCCATTATCTTATATTTTTTTTTCCCTTTAATAAATTAAGTGCTTATATCATATTTTAACTTTAATTAACAAGTAAATCAATAAGGTTAAAAAATAATTGGATGAGTTATAATAGTGCGCCCGGGGGGATTTGGACCCCCGACTTCACGGTTATATCGGCAGTAATTTTTACTTCAGCCGTGCGCTCTAACCAAGCTAAGCCACGGGCGCAAAATCTCAAGAAATATATTAATAAGTTTAATAATCTTGGATTTAAATAAAAAATTTACTTTTTTAATATATCATAAGAAAAATTTTTATCATTTTCAATTTGAAAGCTAAAGTTTGTATTATTTCTGGAACACCCGGGACGGGGAAAACTTTTTTGACAAAACTAATTAGTAGAAAAATAAACACATTTTGTGTTTTTTTAAATGAATTAATTATTAATGAAAAACACACATTGAATTATGATAATGCAAGAGAAACATGGGTAGTAAATGAAAAAACATTGATTCCGCGATTAAAAGAAATTATAAAACTAGAGAAAAGAAGTAAAAATTATGAATTAATTATCATTGAAGGTCATTTATCCGATTTAGTTCCTAATAAATTAATTGATTATGGAATTGTTCTTAGATGCCATCCCAATGTATTAAAGAGTAGATTGGAAAAAAGGAACTATAAAGAAAGGAAAATAAAGGAAAATGTACAAGCCGAAATTTTAGGTGATTGTGTTTCTTTCCTCTTAGAAAAAAAGATAATAAAAACGGTTATGGAAATTGATACAACAAATGAAAATTTTGAAGAAATTGCTGAAGATATGGTTTCAATAATTAAAAATGATAAAGGTTTTGAAAAATATGCGTTAGGAAAGATAGACTGGCTAGAAGAGTTATTTACAAATAATCACCTTGATGAATTTTTTGAATAAAAATAAAATTTGTAGAGTCTATATTTATTATGAAAAGAAGAAAAATTAGAGGCCAATTATTAATTGAATTTCGAGATTTTTGAAACGGACGGACTCGCAAGAATCGCGAAAATTGAAGTGAACGGTAAAAATCTAATAACTCCCAATTTATTTGCTGTAGTTAAACCTTCAGGGAATTTAATTACCCCGTATGAGCTTAAAAGATTAGGGGTCGATTGCATTTTTACAAATGCATATATATTATATCAAAATGAAATTTTAAAAGAGAGAGCATTAAGGAATGGCATTCACAAATTATTAGATTATGATGGTATTATTGCAACAGATTCCGGAGCTTTTCAGCAATATATGTATAATGACAAAATAGATATTAATCCAGAGGACATTGAGCTTTTCCAAGAGAATATTGGTTCAGATTTTCCTGTGATTTTAGATATCCCGGTGCAACCAAATGATACTTACGAAGTTGCAAAAAATAAAGTTTTAAAAACTATTGAAAGAGCAAAAGAAAACATAAAAAGAAGGAGACAAACTAAATCTGAATGGATGGGACCAATTCATGGCGCAAAATATAAAGATTTGCTCGAAATGAGTGCTAAAGAGATGAGTAGATTAGATTTTAGTATATATGCTATTGGAGGGTTGGTTAAATTATTTATCTATTATCGGTTTGATTTAGCAGTTGATATTTTATTAACTGTTAAGAAAAATATTATTCCAAATAGACCATTACATATGTTTGGTTTAGGACTCCCTCAATTTTTTTCTTTAGCTGTTGCTTGTGGGTGTGATTTTATGGATTCAGCAGCTTTTATGTTATACGCTAAAGACGAGCGCTATTTTACCTTA
>JAHLWE010000079.1 GCA_019058135.1 Promethearchaeota archaeon
TAAGAGGAGTGCATGTTTTGCCTCCACATGCTCCCATTCCAACTTGAGTTAAAGCTTTAAGATCATTAAAATCAGTTATTCCTTTAAGTATCAATTTTCTGATTTCACAAACTGTTACTCGTTCACATCGACATACAATGGTATCATTAGCAAGAGGGTGTTTATAGTAAAATTCTAAAGGTTCTCTAACAATTGATGGTTGTAATCTAATACCCACGGCATATTTAGCAATTTTAGATGGTAATTTGATGGATACAAGTTGAGTGAGTGGAAACTCTTTAATAATTCTAGCCTTAATTACTTTAAATTGGCCTAATTCGCCTTGATTACCAACTACTGTAATTATTTGATCCACCTTTAACTTTTCAGTAGTCATTTCAAATGGAAAAGTAACAATTGGATTGTTTTTATCCTTACGATAATCAATTAAAGTTACTGCTAAACCAGGGCATACAGCTACGCATCGTCCACAACCAGTGCATTCTTTCTCCCCTTTAAAATATGGTAATTGCATTATTGAATCGTCAATCGTTTCAATCTGCTTTTGAGGGCATACAGAAGTGCAAGGATTGCATGGGATTTCTTGATTGCAATGGAAAACAGGAAAGATTCCTTCTTCTATATCTGGAACATCTATTTGAACTGGAGGAAGTGGTTTTAATTTCATAATACTTGCTTTTTCTTCAAGTTTATCAAGATTATCTATTGTATTAATTCCCATTTCCTTTAATATTTTAATTCCTTCAATTTTACCAGTAAAAATTGCTGCAGATGCCTCTGCTATCTCTTGAGCATCACCAGCCACCCAAACTTTCAATCCATATTCCTTAGCTTTATGATAGAATTCATCTACTGGGTTTAAGCCAACTGCAATTAAAATAGCATCACAAGCGAAAGTTCTTTCAGTTCCAGAAATAATATTAAAATTTTTATCTATTTGTCCAATAGTAATAGATTCTACTTGATTATCTCCATTTGCAGATAATATTGTATGACTGGTATAAACCGGAACATCTAAGAATCTAAGTTTATCTTCATGAACTTTGTATCCACTACATTGAGGTAGTGCTTCAATCAAGCCAATAACTTCAATTCCAGCTTGGAGTGCATGATATCCTGCAATCAATCCGACATTACCGCCACCTACGATGAAAATACGTTCTGCAGCTTTAATTAAATCCCGATTAACCAAGGTCTGAAATGCACCAGCACCATACACTCCTGGAAGGGTATTCCCTGGAAATACAAGCATTTGTTCTCTTGCCCCTGTAGCTACTAAGAGATATTTTGGTTTTACTATTATATATTCTTCATTATTTTTCAATATGCCAATCAAACCATCGCTAAAAACGGCTAAAGCAGTGCTGTTAAGCCAAATATCCACATTAGATAAGGAGTGAACTGCCTCACTGAGAATTTCTGCAATATCAATGCCTCGTTTACCTGCATATACATCTTCTTGAGAGCCAAAAAATTTATGAGTTTGAAGGACTAATTTTCCACCAGGTCTGTCTTTATCATCAATTATAATTACTTGAACCCCTTTTTCTCCAAGGATTTGACAGGCTGAAAGACCAGCAGGTCCAGCACCTATTATTAACACTTGAGTTTCTATTATTGGTGGATCTCCCACTGAAACCAGTTTATCATCATCAGGTAATTCCGGCAAACCTTCACAGCTTTCTATTACCATGCCGTCTGCAAGTGGAGTCATGCAAGATTTTACAGGTTTGCCATTGACAATAACTGTGCATTGAGCACACTGCCCATTAGAACAAAAAATACCTTGAGGGCTGTTATCTTTTACATGATGACCAAAAATTTTGATTTTATTCATAAAAAGAGCTGAGGAAATCACCACTCCTTCAAACCCCGTTAATTTTTTTCCATTAAAACTAAAATTAACTAATTTTCTTTTAGGTATCTTGAGGATGGGATGATTAGTTATATTTTCCATCAAAACTCAATTTTCTGATAAGATTTTTTATTCTAATTATTTTATTGATAGGGAAGAATCACAGAAATAACATCATCAAATGCAATTCCTAATTCTTTGGCTTTTTCAATCGTTGGACAACCCTTATTATTCCAGCCACGTTGTTTATAAACAGCATCTTGGAGCATTTCATATTGTTTTTCTCGATACTTCCGTAGAATCCTAATTTTTTCCTCTGTTGTTTTACCTTTAATATCAATTCCAATATCTTTAATTTGATCATCATATCTCTCTAAACGACTTTCATATTCAATAGGTGTTACAGGACCAACAGCTCTATAGGGTAAATTGGAATCATGTTCTCGAAGACCCTTACCTTGTCGGATATTAAAAATTCTCTGAAAGTTATACACTCGCTCAGACATTCTAATAAGATCCTTAGGAGTAGATTTGCGACCAGTTACAGCTGAAAAATATTCTGAATACCACTCAACATGGTTTGGAATCCTTGCACGGACAAGTTCCTTAGTTTTTGGGTCTCTAACAGGATATTCAACATTATTTGGTGGTTGAACATCATTCCACGGGAATTTACAAAGTCCATTTAATGAGAACCATGTTCTCCAGAAAGGAAACCAACATAATGCTTTAGCCTTGTCTTCAAATGTTGGAATAGATTTTCTAACCATATCTTCAAATATTAACCATGCCTCATCATGTTGCGGTCCTTTTAGAGTAAGTCCATATCCTCCTTGTTGAGCCAATGACTCTTTGGTAACATATTCAGAGAATTCTAAACCTTTATGTTCCATACCAATATCATGAAGAAATTTAGGATCTGCTCCATATTTCTCAGCAAAAATGTTTTTCATTATATGAATACCTTGTCCTACAATTAAACCAAACCCTTTCCCTTCAGCCATTTGATGGATTAGTTCTAAAGCAGCAAAAGCATTACCAAAATTAAGTTCTAGTCCATTAGTGATTTCTTTATTTAAAATTCCAGCTTCATAACATTCCATAACAAAAGCAATTCCTGTTCCTACAGAGATTGTATCGAGACCGTATGTATCACAGTAGAAATTTGTTTCTAATAACCATTTGGGGTCCCAAACGCCCCAGTTTGGACCGCAACCTGCAATAGTTTCATAATCCGGACCATCTACAATAACTTTTTGATCTTTATAAGGACCAGTTATTACTTTATGTCCCCTACAATAGTGGGAACAACTGAGTGTACAACCAAACCAACAACCATCACCACCAGATTCCCCAGAAAAGATTTTACGCCATGTTTCTCGATTGAGAGGAATTTTATTATCTTTTATTACCTTATGAGACCCAAAACGAAAATTTTCAGTTGGGAGAAGATCATATGCATTCATGATCTCTGGGAGATGTCCTGTTCCCACAGATCTCATTTCATTTTGTATTGGATCATATTTAATAATCTCTTGGTTATGTCTTTTACCGATCTTACGAGCTGTATCAAAATCTGCTGGATTATTTATTTTTAAATCAACTTTGGGAGACCGACAAATTAAAGCTTTGAGATTTTTATCAGCAAAGACAGTTCCAACTCCACCGCGTCCTGCTTGTTTACATGAAGCCCATTTACGCTTGCGACTATACCAAGAGAAATTTAACATTCCCCATTTGGTATGTTTAGAAGCTGGACCTGTACTTACAACAGAAATTTGAATTTTTTCATTTTCATCTTTTGCATATTTTTCCGTTAATTGTTGCGTGAGTAAATGAGAGTCATTTGAAAGAATTTCAAAATCATTTATTTCTTCAATGCGAATAATTCCATTTATTCCATCAATAAAAATTATGATTTCTTGTTTTGCTTTTCCATGAATTTCCAGTGCATCATATCCAGAAAATTTCAAATATGGCCCAAAATAACCACCAACATTACTATCAATTATTATACCTGTTAATGGAGATATTGTTGTGACTATTGATTTTCCAGAACCTGGGTAAAATGTATTACCTCCAAGCGGACCAGATGAGATACAAATTTCATTTTCTGGATCATCCCATTTTACTACTCTATCCTTTGGAAGAGAATTCCACATTAACCATAAATCAAAGCCTTTTCCCCCTATAAATTTCTCTTTCATTTCATCAGAAACTGGCTTTATAGTAATCTCATTTTTAGAAAGATTGATATATAAGGTTCGATTTACATAGCCTTTTTGGACATCATGGATTTCATATTTCTTTTCTGCTAGAATCATATTTTTCTTACTATTGAATTATATGAAAAACATTAAACTATGATAAAATGATAATGAAGAGGTAGATTTAATAATATTGAATTGCCTCTTATATTAAATCAATAAATTTTTACTTCAGATTTTTCTCAATAAATTTATCCAATACTTCTTCTATGGTTGGACTTTTTAGAGCTTCGATATCGTAGCTGACTCTTACAATTGGTTTATTGCTTTTTATTAATTTTTCAAGATCTATTGGACTGCCATCAATAATAACTTCAGCTTCCGCTTTATTTAATGTGTCTTCCATATCCTTAATTTGTTGATCATTATAACCCATTGCTGGAACTATTTCAGTAATTTGAGGAAACTCTTCAAATACATTTTTCATTGTTCCTGTAAGATAAGGTCTAGGATCAACAATTATAGCTCCGTTATTTTTTGCTGCAACGTATCCTGCTCCATATGACATATTTCCATGCGTTAAAGTTGGACCATCTTCTACGACTATAACTTTTTTGCCATTGATTTTATGAGTGTTATCAACTGTTACCACTGAGTTAGTGTAAATTTTTATAGCATTTGGATTAAGTTTATTCAAATTATCTTCGATTATTTTTACATCGTCTGGTTTAGCACTATTCATTTTATTGATAACAAAAGCATCAGCATATTTAGCATTAACTTCTCCCGGATAATATTTAACTTCATGACCAGGTCTTAATGGATCAACGACAATAAATAGTAAATCAGTGATATAGAATGAAATTTCATTATTTCCACCATCAAAAATAATTACATCTGCTTCTTTTTCAGCTTCTCTGATTATTTTTTCATAGTCTACTCCAGAGTAAATTACTAATCCTTGCTCGATGTAAGGTTCATATTCTTCACGTTCTTCAATCGTACAATCATACTTATCTAAATCTTCATATTTTTCGAAACGCATAACATTTTGTTTAACTAAATCGCCATATGGCATAGGTTCTCGTATAGCAACAACTCGATACCCTTTACTTTTTAAATATCTATAAGTGGCTCGAGATACTTGACTTTTTCCACAACCCGTTCTTACAGCACAAATGGCAACTACTGGTTTATTAGCTTTAAGTTGAGTGAATTTTCCAGAGATTAATCGATAATTAGCTCCAGCACTTAGCACTCTAGATGCTTTATGCATAACTTCTTCATGAGAAACATCCGAGTAAGCAAAAACAACTTCATCTACTTCATATTTTTTTATAAAATCTTCAAGTAACACTTCAGATACCATTGGAATTCCATTCGGATATAAATCACCAGCAAGTTCTGCGGGAAATTTCCTTTCTGTTTCTTCTGTAGTACCAACGTTTTGCTCTCCAGCAATTGTAAATGCTACTACTTCATATTCTTCATTGTCTCTAAAGACTGTGTTAAAGACATGAAAATCATAACCTAATGCTCCAATGATAATAACTTTTTTTTTCATTTTAAGTACCTAGAAAATATCAACCTTATTGATCATCATACTTAATTTAGGACAAATTATTAAGATTATTAATTCTATTAAGGGAATGATGACCCACCGTTAAATATAAAGAAAAAAAAAAAAAAAAGGTAAGGATTAAGAAATGCTGAAAACAAGAGATCATTCATTTTCTTTTAAAATTTTATTGAGGGTTTCTATCGCATTTTCTATAATCATTTTTGAAGTCATTTTTTTTATGGTTTTTGCCATTAATTTATAGGATCCTTTGACTTCAATTTCTATTTCGGCAAAAACACCAATACCTGACTTTATATCTTCAAAACTTATGGTATAAAAAGTTTCACCAGGAGAAGGAATAACTTGGAATTTTGTAGAACGTTCAGTTCTTGGTCCAATCTCATTGGTTGATATTTCTCTTCCCTGAACTACAGTAGTATGTTGTCCAATTGTATCAAAGAACTTGTTTACTATTTTTTGAAAATTGTCTGGTATCTCTTTTAATTCAAATATTAATTCCTTACCTTCAGGTTCTTGTTTTTGTTTTTCTTTACCACTTACCACGACTCTCACGCGACCAATGTTCTGGATTCGTGCATGGCGAGTTTGAGGGTCGCCCTGTCTTTGCGAGGTTACACGAATCGCCGGGAAGTAAGTGCCACTCTCGGAGAAAGTATAAGTGGCTTTCACCTTTACATGATTGCTTTTGGTGTCTTTGAGCTGCTCGGTTACTGGATAGTCACCAGCGCCCTCGAAATCCCATTCCACACCAACTACCGAACCGGCGTCCGGTGGTGTTTCGATAACCGCGGAAAACTTAATTTTCTTCCCAACCTTGACATCTGCACGCTCACCTCCATTTACTGTAACAGTGACCACTGGTTGAACCCCCTTACGCTCCACAGCAGTCGGTGGCACTTCCACTTGGCCATCTACCACTTTATATGTAGTACTTGCTGGGGGTGCCACGCCTTTTTCAACCCACGCGCTTACGTCGCGCAGTGCTTGTTGCAAAACACCGCCATAGTTGATGATCCTTGTCGTAATTATTGGACGCGTGTCAAACTGCGTGACCACAGGTGGAGTATGCATTGCACGGTCAATAAACCAGAGTCGGTAGTTATCTTCGAATTTCTCTCCCAATGCGGCTTTCACCTTCGAGCGATACCAGTCAGCTTGCCAAGGATAGGCAGCCTCGTCCATCAACATAGCTACAACGATCATCTTGCCCTCAAACTTGCCAGTCTGGACCGAACCAGCGCCCATATACGCATAACGCGGACCCAGTATCTCGGGTCGTTGCGGATACAACGGTTTACCATCAGTGCCTCGGAACTGGTCCCAGACATAATATTCAGGTGATGGAACCTGATGGCGATGATAGGTTTGAGCAGCGAGATAATTAGAGTTGTCGATATGCACTTTGTCACCCGCCTTGACAGCTGCCAGAGACCGGTAGTTTTCCTCGCCATAGGCTAGCATTACCGTGTTATCGAACGCTGCAACAGCGTAAACCACGCAACCCTCTGCTTCGCCGCTTTTCAAGAATATTGAAACCCCCTGTAGGTCACCTTCAGGCACGCTTTCTAATACAAACCCTGCTGGGACTGTTATGTTACCAGCTTGCCCAGCAGATATAGACAATGACCCTCCCATTTTCCTGATATCATCGGGCATAATAAGCTTGCTGATGGTTGTATCGTGTTTGATCCGGGCGTCTAAGAGTGATTGGGGCGGGTTCGCACCGAGGTAGCCCGGTTCCTTCCAAAAATCTTCAAAGTATGTGGGATCCCATTTAATCATTTGGTCAAGGAGCGTAGTTAAGACTCCGGTGTAGCCGAACGCTATCCTCCTGTAATTGAACCAAGCGCGTGGTGGAAATCCCATCCTAGTCACTTCGGTAAGTGCCTCTCGTTCCTCTTCATTTAGGTCAGCGTACATATCTCCGCTCCCACCAGGTTCTACTGCATCGATGATGGCGGGTATTTTATCTTTCAACACGCGCATCGCATGAGCCTGCACCGAGAACACATTGATCATGCTCATTGGTGATCCGGGAACAAATGGCACCACACCATCCCAGACACCAACTTTGTTCTCGATACAGCTGATGGTCTTAAATGCTCCGCCACTACCTCCCCAAGCATAACCATAGGGGCGGTGGGACCAATACATTTCAGAGGCTAAAACGCGCGAGTATTTCGCTACGGCTGCACTGGTCCGATATCCGGCGATGGTGGGATCATCGCCAGGAAACATGTCCTTTCTCCCCAGGTTTGATTCTACAAAATAAGCCCCGCTATCGAAGACAAAGTCTAACGAGTAGCTAGGTTCAGGGTAATCTGGCTTCTGTGCAAGATTCTCATTCCCAGATATCGGCATAATATACTGGAAGAACCGGCCTTCATATTGTTCCTTCGGCGGGAAATAGAAAGAGAATCTGGCATCGGTGCCTTTAAAACCGCTATGGACGTATCGATGTCGTACGGGTTCGTCCCGCCACTCATCAATATCTATATATGGCTCGGTGAATAGAGGATCGCTTGATTCAGTAGACTCATTTGCTTCTATAATAATACACCTATTTTTTTTATTTAGTTAATTTTTTTTTTAATTTTGAATTTTGTTTGACTTTAATTTTTAAATCCATTTTAATCAAACTTACGGTAATATACCGTAAAGCTAATAAAAAGAGAATTTCTTTTTATATAATAATCTTAAGCTTGATTTTTTTATTTTTCCCTACTTCTAATATTTTATCAAATTGTTTTTTCTTTTTTTCGGGAGCTTTTGCCCTTGTTTTTCTTTTTCTTTCAACCATTATGTATTGAAATTATACAATAAAATAAAAATCATTTTATAATAATAGTATGAATTTTTTATTTTAAAAATTTTTAGCTATACAATATCTACCATGCAAATATTAATCAAGTTCCAAAATTCCAGTAAAAAATTGAAAGATAAATACATCGAGTTCATAAAAAATGATAATAATCAATATTATTAAGTTAAGCTAGAACTCATTCAATATATTTTTTTCATATCTTCTACATATTATAACCTCCTATATACATTTATAATATCTCCATAATACATGGAAAAAGCTACTTCATTGATAGATTTTATAAAAGACGAGTTCGTTCCTGCTCCCAAAAAAATTCCCGAACGAGTTAAAAAAGAATTAACGCTTGATTTAGAAGATACTTTCTGTCCCTTTTGTGGACACCCGCTTGAGTATCATTACTTGAGCAATGCAAGACCGCTCATCACGATAAAATACGACATTTCTTTAAGGGTGGTACATAAAAGATGCGTTAATGAGGAGTGCATTGCGTGTATATCCAATAGAAATTTTTATAACCCTTCCTTGAACCTGTATGTGCTACCTAAAAAGACATACGCCACGGACGTCGTGCTTTTAATCGGACACTTGATTCAACAAGAACATTACACGGAAGAAGAAGTGGTCAAATACTTGTTAGAAGAGCACGGAATTACCATCAGCCAACCGAGCGTAAACAATTATAAACGAACAGCCTTGGCATTAGGAGAGGCTCTCATCATGGGGAACGAGGAAAAGATCAAGAGCGGGTTGGATGGATTACCTGTTCGGGTGTATTCAATTGACGGTCTTAGCTCAAATAAGAGCAAGACTCTATTTGTGATTCGAGAGTTGATTAGCGGGACTGTTTTAGGGTCGGCGCTTCTTGACAAGCACGATGCCGACATCATTCACGATTTCATGGAAGCCGTGTTTCAAAAATTTGGAGAACCCGATTACATAGTGGGTGATGGCGAGCGCGGGCTCATTGGTGCCGCGCGTAAGTATTATAGCCATATCCCATTTCAATACTGCCATCGCCACTTTTTAGATAACATGGGAAAAGCGCTAATGGAAGACCTTTATAAATCGTTAAAAAAAAAATAAACCGAAAATGCGCTTTAAAGCAAGTAAGGGAGTTAAAACTAACGCTTGCCAAGCAAGTGGACGCCCTTGAAA
>JAHLWE010000080.1 GCA_019058135.1 Promethearchaeota archaeon
AGGTTGGGGTTCCTAAAGAATATGAAATGAAATCAAAGACTGGATATATGATAGGGTCGGTGACTTGTAATCCTGTTGCTCAAGCATTAATTTTAAATGATGCTGAGACAGAAATGAATATAATCTGCGGTTTATGCGTTGGTCATGATATTACTTTTACAAAATATTCAGAAGCCCCTGTAACTACTCTTATTGCTAAGGATAGAATGACACAACATGCTCCATCATCAATATTATTTACACATTATGGGGAATCCTTCTTTTCAGAGGATATTAGAGAAAAAAAGAAAAAATAAAATATATTTTTAATTTATTTGTACCATTTTTTAAAACCGAGATAATAAAAAATTGAGCTAGACACTAAAATTAGCCTAATTAATATTAGAGTCAGTGCATCATATGTAAGTACTGCGTCTAAAATACCTCCTATAGTAAAAGATAAAAATGCAATTAATAAGAATATCCCTCTTTGATGTATTTTCGCATTATCAGATTTCAATAATTTTTTGGAAAAGAGAATTCCTGTTATAAACGCAGTTACTATTCCAAAAATTTGGAATAACAATGAGTATAAATTAGGTGACAAATAGAAAATTCCCGTTCTTGTTCCAACAATTTCCATGTCCGTAAATAGAAAATAGATAAGAAAAATCTCATAGGGAATGCAAATCACTAAATATATCGATACAAGTATTTTTTTCATTCTAGGGTAAGCCAGGTAGGTAAAGGAATATATCCAACAAAGAAGGGCTAACGGAATAAAAGCATTTCCAATTAATAAAAACCAAACGTCCCCAATTGTATAATCAAAAAGTACATAAACTATATATGAGGTTGCAGAACTCCACCACGCAGAACACAGAAAAATCCACGAAAGTCCGACAAAGGCAAGCCCACCAGTAAAATAATCTTTTCTTTTTAGAGAGAAATATGTATATAATATACTCAAACCGATTATGGTAGAAATCACGACAAAGATTAGAGTAAAAGTACCTTGGATTATTTCTAATTCATCTAAGCCTTCAAATCCCATATTATCACTTTTTTTAAATTTAATATATAGAATTTAAGTGTTCTATTACTATTATCATTTGATTTTTTTAAAAATTATGTTTTTTTTATTGAATTTTTATATCAAAAATAATAAAACATGTAAAGTTTAATATCATTTGATAATATGGTTGAGTTTTTTATAGTTTTTCACTTTATAGAAAATCTGTTGTCTTGTTACATCGGGTCATCTCCGAGGGTATCCCTCAATTGTGAAAAAAAATTCCCATATCGGGAAGATAAAATGAAAGGTATTCTCAAATACTCCTGTAGTGGATGGGATTGAGGTATTAGGACTAACGCCACAAGTATTTTATCAAAATATAATTGATAATATTATTTGAAATAAGATGAGTATAGTTTTACTTGTTTTAATAGTCTGGTTAAAGTATAAATAACTATAAAGTTTATTGTGACTATGGAAAAAAAAATTGATATACCCTCAGAATTTTTTAATAAATCTTATTCTGATTCAATAACTGATGGGTTTTCACTTTTTAAGAAGACTTATTTAAAGATATTACCAATTTTCGCCTTATTTTCAATTATATTTTCTATTATTTCAAGTCTAGTGATGACAGATCCAAACTGGCAATTATTGGAATTAAATTTACAATTAAATCAAATGCTTGAAAATATAGATTACGAAACAGCAAGCATTGAAGAATTACAAGAAATAATAAATTCTATGTTACCCATTTTAGGTTTCACTTTTCTACTTTTAAGCGCAGAATTATTCTTTTCAAATTTCTCTCAATTTCTAGCCTTTGGTATTGTTGGGGGATATTTATATAAAATATATCTAAAACAAGAAGCCAATTCTGCAGAAGAATTTAAAAGATCTATGAAAATCGAAATATTACTAATTCCTCTATTGTTTGCTTTATTAGTATCCTTAGGTCTCTTACTTTTATTTATCCCTGCTTTAATAATATATATTTTTTTCATTTTCTCTCCAGTAATGCATTCAATAGAGTCAGAAGAAAAACTAATGTGTATTAAAGCGAGTCGTCGTTATTCAAAAAATAATTTATGGAGAATTATAGGATTGTGGTTTATAAATTTACTTATAGTAGGTGGTATTTCATTGATTTATAACTTAATTCTTGATCTAACAATCCCTGCTGCGTTTTATCCTACAAGCGGAAATTATTTGATGATTATCCTAAATAATTTAATCTATAACATTGTTAATATTCTACTGTCCCCACTTTTAGCGTGTTTATTAATTACTTTTTTGGTTTTTAGCAAAAAGGAGTTGTATAACAGAGAGCAAAGAATGCAATATTACCAAAGAACACCACAACAACAAATTCCTTTACCTAGTTTTACTCCCTATGAAATTCCAAGACAACTTGTTCCTAAACCTCAAATTCAACCAGAAATAACAGACTCAGAATCACCTATCTTTTGCCCCTATTGTGGATTTTCAATGGAGAGACATTTCAATTTCAAATTTTGCCCTAGTTGTGGCGAGAAGGTTCCTAAAACTGGCATGTAATAAGAAAAAAATAGCGATATTAATTTAAAAATTTTATAAAAATGCTCAATTTTAGGGTTTTTTTCAAAAAACATAAATGTTTTAAAATATATAGTTATTTAAATTTCCACTTTTATATTTTTAAATATAAGAACCAATTACGTTTGAAGTCAGAGATTTAAATGATTTTCAATCCAGAATATAAGTTTGAAATTCCAAAAAGTGATATAAAAAATCCAATAATGTTAATTGGATGGCCAGGAATTGCTTTAGTTGGAAAAGTTGCAATTACAACTATACTAGCTGCAATAAACTCAAAATCCTATATAAAAATCGAATATAACGATTTTCCTCCAAAATCGATTGTTGAAAAGGGCAATATGAAATTACCAACTGCAGATATTTATTATAAATCTGGTGAGGAACATGATTTTTTCTTTTTAACGGCAGATTTTCAGCCTCAAACTGCTGATGGCATCTATGAGTTTAGCAAAAATTTATGTGAATTAATGAAAAGCATCACTAATGATAGTATACAAATGTATATAAGTACTGGAGCGTTAATTCCTGAAGCAATACCGGAAATTGTTAAGGTTCACATATCTGGAACAGATCCAAATATTGTTAAGGATTTTTTAAAATTAGAAAACACAAAATTAATGGAAGGAGGGATCATTGCAGGAGCTAATGGAATATTACCTGCGTATGCTGGTGTTAAAGGATATGCACCTGGAGTTTGTTTGCTAGCCGAGACCGTACCAGTTCCTATGTTAAATGCAGATCCAAAAGCTTCAAGAGCTCTAGTTTCAACTATTAAAGATTATTTTTCTCTTTCAGAGGTAACCTTTGAAGAGTTAGATAAACAGGTTGTCGATCTCGAGAAAATAATTTCTTCATTAAAGTCTAGAGTTGTAAGTGATTTTGGGAAAAAAAAAGCCGTCGACGAATCATATTTTCGATAAAATAATATTTTAAATATATAGGCTCTATTTTTGGAAAAAATAAGGTCAAATAATAAATAAAATTTATGTATATTCAGGTGACCAATAAATGGATAATTCGAAATTATTAGCACCTTGCGGTGTGTATTGTGG
>JAHLWE010000008.1 GCA_019058135.1 Promethearchaeota archaeon
CACGAGCAATAGAAAGACGTTGTTTTTGACCCCCTGACAGCCTTGTACCACGTTCACCTACTATAGTATCATATTCTTTTGGTAAAGAAATGATAAAATCATGTAAATTGGCAATTTTAACCGCTTCAATTATTTCTTCCATAGTTGCGTTTTCTTTGCCATACGAAATATTATCAGCAATGCTTTTATTGAACAAAAATGTTTCTTGAGAGACAATCCCAACATTTTTCCTTAAATCTTCTAGACGATACTTTCTGATATCTTCTTGATCAATTTTGATTACCCCATCATTTACTTCATAAAACCGAGGAATTAAATTGATAATTGTAGATTTTCCCGAACCTGTCGTTCCGAGGATTGCTAATTGTTTTCCAGAAGCAATATTAAATGACACATTTTTTAAAATCCTATGGTCAGAAGTGTAACCAAAAGAAACGTTTTCAAATTCTACATCACCTTTCATATGTTCAATTGGGGTTGCGTCTGGTAAATCTTTAACTTCTGGAGTTGATTCTAAAACATCTCTCACGCGAGTTAAAGCTGCATCGGCTTGAATGTACATCAACATAATTTGTCCTAACATAACTAAAGGGAATCCAAGAGTCGCGATAAATGATTGTAAAGTAATCAAGGTAGCTAACGTCATTACCCCTTCTATTACCCAAATTCCACCAACTAATAATGTGAATACGATCATGAAGCCAATTATTATGTATATGCTTGGCATATAGAGTGAATTCAATTTTACTGAACGAACGCTAGCTTTATAAAACCGCTCATTGTTTTTAGAAAATTTTTGAAGTTCTTTACGTTGAGTATTAAACATCCTTACTACTTGAGCGCCTACTATATTTTCTCTAATTGTATTAGTTAATTCCCCAAAACTATTCCGAGTCTCCAAAAATATTGGTTTTAACTTTTTAGCAAGATAATACGATAATAAGAGAGAACTTCCAATGGCTATTGACAATAACCAAGATAATTCTATGCTAAAAAAAATGAACCCGATAGTGACCCCTCCTAATTGGAGAATCGATCTAAATCCCATATTCAACCCCATACCAAAGATTTGTTCGCTTTCTTCCACATCACTTGTAGCTCGTGAAATTAATTGACCCGTCTCAGTTTTATCAAAATAAGAAAAAGATTGTCGAGAAATGGCGTTGTTGATATCCGTGCGAAGATAATAAACCGCTCTTGAGGAAACCTCAGCTCCTCTTAATCGCGCGGCTCTTTCCAACATAAAGGCTAGAAAACTAAACATAAGAATTAAGCTAAATGAAATGATTAGCTCACTAGCATTAGAAAGCACTGAAAGATTCGGATCTAAACCACCAATCATTCTTCCTATTAATATTGGGACGATTACTAAAAACATCGTAGACATTAATAAATAGATTATTTCAAAAATAAAATCCTTCTTAGATTTCATCCAATATTTTAAAATCATTTTAAATGTATTCATACTACTTTTTGCTCCTCCTCTGAGTTATTATCAATCGCTTTATTTTTTAATTGTGAGATTACTTCCTCAATTTTCTGATATTGTTCGTTTAATCGTTTGATTTTTTGCGAAAGTTTCAATTTATGAAACTCTAATAATTTTAATTTCTCCTCTTCGGATTTTTCTTCAAGTTTTTCGAAAAAGAAGTTAAATGGCCCATGTCTTGGAAAAAAATGTCCTGATAATTTCTTATCTGAGCCTATTGTTGCCGCCATTAGTGTTTCTATTGACTCATTAATTATTTGTTGCTTTTCAAGCATCAATTTTAGTGTTTCTTCTCCTTTTTTTGTTACTTCGTAAATTTTCCTAGTTCTCCCTTCTTCTTGTTGCTCTATGTATGTAATTAAGCCATTTTTAGTCATTTCTTTAAGCACTGTATACATTGTAGATGCAGGAGGGGACCATATTCCGAGAGTTCGGTTAGTTATATCTTTGCTAATTTTATAACCGTACGAAGGGTTCTTCTCGAGAATTAACAATATAAGCGCGCTAATGAAGCCTTTTTTCATTGCTTTTTCAAAATTCTTTGTAATTTCTTCAACCATCGCGTTAAACCTTTAAAAAAATAGTTTATAAGAAAATATAAATTATATAATATCTCAGTTATGGATATATATCGATTATTGATATATAAATTTTGTTATGAAATATTATAAATATTATAATAAAAAAATAGTTAAAAGTATGTTGCTATATTTAAAAAAAGAGTAATCTGTCTATTAATAAATATTTAACTTACTTTTTCAAGAAACTAAGTTTTTATTCCCAGAAAATGTTTCCACTTTTTATATTTTCTATTCTAGTTCGGTGCTTAAGCGCAGAAACTGCTTGGACAGATTCTTTTATCGAATGAAAAACAGGTATATTAGCAAGTTCTAAAGACTCGATTATTAAAGAATACTTCGAAACATATGGTATAAAACAAACCAATGGCTTATTTTTAGTCGACACTATATTAGCAATTCTTCTACCGATTTGAAATGAAATATTAGGCGGATAAGGGAGCAATAATAATATAATACATTCAATTCGTTTAATATCTGATAGATAACGGATAATATCTTCAATGTCTTTATCGAGAACTGACCCAGTTAAATCAATTGGATTATTGAAAGAAGCAATTTTTTGAGCTACAGGATTCATTAATTCTTTTAAATCTTTTTTCTCTTGATCTGTAAACTCTACGGCTTTCAACCCGTATTTCTTTAACATATCGCTCGCTAACACAGCATGACCACCAGAAACTGATACTATCGCAACATCTCCATATGTTATTACATTTTTACCAAAAGGGTTTTTTCGATGAGATAACACATCATAAACTTTTAAACACGTTAATAACTCTCTTTCTGAATTTGGTTGAATTATTTGATGTTGCCTTAACGCCGCTGAAATGATTTTAAAATCACCTGCCAAACTGGCGGTATGAGACTGAGTTGCAACTTTTCCCTCGCTCGTTTTACCTCCAAAAAATGTAATAACCGTATCTTCTGATTCCTTTGCCAGCCTTAAAAAATCTCTTGCTTTACCTTCTTTAAATCCTTCTAAATAAAAAGCAATATTCGTTGTTTCTTTATCAAATTCACCAATAAAAAAAAGTATGATAGTATCCGATTTTATGGAGATTTAAGACAAAAACCCATAAGTAAGAAATTAACAAATACTTCAACTATAAATCAACAGAATAAACTTTCCCAACTAAAATCCATCGATATGTTAATCCTTAATCAATATAAATTTTAAGAGAAAAATTAATGTTAAGATTTAAAAATTCAATTAGTTTTTACGAGAATATCATTATTACAAGTATTAATAATTTTATTTTTAATTAAAATAAGCTGAATAAAGAAAGAGTTCAAATTAACCGATATATTACTTTGTTATCTTTAGTAAGAAGTTTGGTAGGGATGTTAAACTATTCTAAATATTAAAGATAGTAAAATATTAAAGTAATAAAATTAAGATATATATTAAAGTTTATAATATGTAGCTAAAAATATATTTTAGATTAATTTAAATTTGAGGGATGAAAATTTGCTTGAAGAATATATTCATCAAAGTCGCGTATATATTCAAAAAATGTCAAAAGAGAACAGAGATTCCTTATTTGTGGAAGTAAACCAAAAAGATTTGAAAATAAATATATTTAATCCTATCTACAATTTGTTTAAATATGAATCACATTTTTTTCCAAAAAGATTTGCGATTCTAGGAGAGTTTAGAACAGGAAAGACTGAATTAGGTAAATTTATTGTACAAAAAATGAAAAGCCATTACGAAGATTGTATTTCATTAACGATAAATTCGCAAGGGGCACAATATAGAAGTAAAAACGAGATTGATATGTGGTTATATACCCAATGGTATTATCTTTTATTACAAGCATCCAATCAAGACTTTAAGGGGATTATTACATCTTTAGTTAAAGATTTCATATCAGAAAGGGGATCAGAACCTCAGAGTGTGTTAGATAAAATATATTTAATTTGTAAAGCATATAAAGAATATTTAAAGGTAAGACCTGGCGCTAAATTCATTGTAGAATTTGATCAAGCAAATGTTATTGAATTCGAGACACAATTCAAACCTTTTTATGAGTTTTGGCGAAATTTCCAAGGTTTTTGGGAGAATAATGAATATTTTTCAGAACTACCAATATTTATTTTTGTTATTGGCCATAGAAATTGGATGAATTTTGCATTATTAAAAGATCCTATTGGCAGGGGGGTATTTGATAAATGGGTTATCTATGAATATTGGAATAATGCTGATATTGAAGAAATGTATAAGAAAAGATTGCTTTATGCTATAAAACCAGAATATCGCGATAAATTAATGAATTATTTTTTGTGTAGTGGAGTTGTAGATTATTATGGCAAAATGTTGGGAAAAGTTAGTACTTATGAGTATTTGGATCAATTCTTTGGAAAGTATTTTAGAGACTTCTTAGTGGAATTTAGAACTAACCTAGAAGAGTATGAGAATTTTTTAGAATATTGTAAAAAGAAATCACTACAGAAAAAGGTTGATGAGACTTATTTTACAAAGGTAGAAAAATCTTTTATTGGAAATCCTGCTTTAGATTATATGCCAGTTTTTCATTATTTAAGCGATAATCAAAATGAAAAATGGTTTGAGGAATTATCTAATTTGATTAAAGACATTTATGAGATAAATTTTGTTACTTTTGAGTCAAAAGACTTTAAAAAATATCCTAGCTTCAATTATAAATTTATATACGAGAACTTTACTTATTCTCCCTTAACTGGAATGAGACCAATATATAACCCTCCTCTATTCACAAATTATGAAAATAAATTAATATTAAACGATACTTTTAGAAGATCTTTAGAAGCAATTGAAGGTTTAGATAAGAGAGGACCTATTTATCTATTGAAGAGATTTATAAAATCAAAGAGAATTGGAAGAAATAAATTTATAGAAAGCGAGGATGGTAAAAAGATAGAACACGCTTTAGAAGAAATACTTCAAAATTCAAATAAAATTTTCGATTTTATTCAAAAATGGGTAGTTAATGGTTATATTGAAGAATTTTATTTAAATCCTTTTTATAAGGTAAAAGATTTCACTTTTAATTTGAAACAATTATATGAAAAAAATTCGACAAACTGGGCGATTTTTGATAATGTTGGACGAGAAATTAGTAACTTTTTGGTTGATGGAACATTTCCAAAAAATTCTGAAATTGTGTCTCAGCTAAATTTAAAAGCATTCGATGAAATTAGAAATAAAATAATCTCACCTGAAACTTCGGGTTTACCTATGGCACAACATGTTAAAGATTTATTAATGATTTTCGCAGCAGAATTGGAAAACCTTGATAGAAAATTATTAGAAGATGAATCACTATTTGTTAAAAATGGTAAGCTAAAACTCATAGAAAATAATGTTCTAACTATTATCGATGGACCAAACTCCTTAGGTGAAGATTTTCAAGATAAACTCGATTTAGAGAAAGTTTCTGAGTATGCCCATAGCTTGGATAAAAATGCAGAATTATATTATCTTACAAAATTTGAAGAAACTAGTATTGATAAGGTAAAAATCTCTCGAATTGGATATGATGTTCTAGAAAGTCATAAGGATGTTGATTATAAGATGAAAAACCTAATTCGGAAAAATTTAAATTCTATAAAACCCCCAAATATCATTTTATTAGGGGCTAAGGATCAAGACTATAGAGATTTCATCAAACAAATACGTAAAGATTTTAACGTTAGAGTTATATTAGTAATCTCTTCAGAGAATGGTCTTGCAAATTCAATGAAAAGAGCATTTGATTCAGAAAATATTAAATTCTTTCCAACAAGAGAGAGAAGATATGAGGAGGGTAGGGAAGAAGTATTTGATTTTATTGAGGGAAGGATGGGAGATCCTATTAGTTATCACATATCTGGAAAAATAAGTCTTCCAGATAAATATGCCGAAAAACAACCAAATGTAGGAGAGAAATGGGTGTGTAGAATAAAATATGAGAAAGACAATTGCATTATTCTCACTTTAATTAATAAAGTATTACAAGGTAATAAATAATTATTACCTAATATTTACGCGATACGCTTCAGTTCGACCATATCTCCTTCTCTCATACTCGTAATAAATATTGCCTTCAAATTCTGATTCGTTCCAGAAGTCTTGTAAGAAATCTCTTCTGTAGGTAAGAATATCGTATCAACTAATGGAGGTGCGTAAACCCCAATACAATTCGGTTTAAGAACGGCTATATCATTTTCAGAGGCCATTTTTTCTAATTTCTTTTGACGTATTATTCCTTCTCCTCCAATTTCAGCAAAGCCGCCACCAATGATAACACTCGCTGGAATTCCCATATCCGCGCAGTCTTGTATATATCCTAACGTGTCATCCGGTCCGATTGCTATTACTAATATATCAGGGATTTCTGGCAATTTATCTAAACGGTCATATAATTTAATTCCCTCAATTTCTCCACCACCAGGATAAATTCCGTAAACTTGTACATCCATTTCGAATTCATTTTTAAGTAAAATTATTCGACCAGGACTAAGATGATTTCTCTTTGAAATTCCAACAACTGCCATTGATTTCGGTTTAAATAATTTCTCTAAATCCATTTTAAACAGAACATTCTAGTGTTTTTTATTGATGTATAATAGTTAATGATTTAATTCATATTTATTTTTGTCTTAATTTAGTATAGATAGAGACTTCGAAAAGAGAAAGGGGGAAGGAGTGAGAAAAAACTAAAAAAAAATTAACGAAAGTTATTTAATGTTGTCGCTTGGAC
>JAHLWE010000081.1 GCA_019058135.1 Promethearchaeota archaeon
CTTCATGAGAGTAGCTATTAAAAATCATATTAATGGTAAAGAAAATCCTTTTGCACAAATGCAAAGAAGCATTAAAGATCTAATGGAAAGATAAATTGCAAAAATAAAAGGAGCTGGAGGAGAAGTTCCTGATTCGAAGGATGAATTTGATTATTTAAGAAGTCCTTCTAACCCTCCGATTGCGTGGCCTCTTCATTTATTTGATTGTTCTTTAGTAACAGATGGTGCCGCTTGTCTCTTTTTGGCATCTGAAGATGTGGCTAGGAAATTTACGGATACTCCAATTTGGATTACTGGGACTGGTCAAGGAAGTGCTGCAATAGCAATGCATGATCGAACAACATTAACAGCATTAGAAGCGACTGTTGAAGCTTCAAGGCAAGCCTATCAAATGTCTGGCAGAGGTCCAAAAGATATGCAGATTGCTGAAGTCCATGATTGTTTTACAATTGCTGAGATTTGCGCAATGGAAGATTTAGGCTTTTATGAGAAAGGGAAAGCTGTTGAAGCTATAAAAAATAAAGACACTTATAGGGATGGTGCTAAACCTATAAATACTTCCGGGGGTTTAAAAAGTAAAGGGCATCCTGTAGGAGCAACAGGCGCTGCACAAGCTGTAGAAATATTTAAACAAATGAGAGGTATAGCAGAACGCGATAGACAAGTAAAATTTGATGTAGAAATTGCAATGACACATAATTTGGGAGGCTCAGGAGGAACTTGTGTTGTTCAAATCTATGAAAAATAAAAGGGGGTAATAAAATGAATGAAAATGAAATAACGATCAATAATTATTTAAAATATCTTTCAGAAGGAAAATTAATGGGTTCTAAATGTAAAACTTGTGGTCATGTTGACGTACCCGCAAGGAAATTATGCAGTAAATGCATAAAACCTGAAACTGAATGGATAGAAATGTCAGGAAAAGGAAAAATAGCCGCGTTTACAAGCATTAATGTAGGAACACCATATTTTGTGAAAAAAGGATATGATAGAAAAAAGCCCTATGTTTTTAGCATTATTAAACTAGATGAAGGACCCATGATCTCCGCACAATTAGTCGGTGTTGATGAATCTCATCCAGAAACCATTAAAGTTGAAATGCCTGTAAAAGTAAAATTTCTTAAAGTAGAAGTAGAAGGGCTTCCTGAAAAAGTTGATTTAGGATTTGAACCTGCATGAAATCTTACAAAACCAAAAATATATTTAAAATTATAATTTTCTTTCTATTTTTATTACCTGATTAATTTGAAACTAAAATCGAACTTATCCAGAGTTTTTCAAGAGCTTTCAGAAATATTTGATATTATAAAAGAGGATTGTTTAAATTTTTCCGATAAAACTAGCAAAAAATCAAAAAAACTAAATAGATGGTTCGATATGCTCAATAATTTTTTATTGAAACATGAAAATATCCAATTAAATCTGAAACCTTCACTGGAAAAACAATTTTCTTTTAAATTTAAAAATCCTAATTTGATTACGTTAGCTCTATTTAGACCAAGTACTAAAAATATCTTCACTGAATTAAATATTTATTTTCAAGAAGAACATCCTAATTTTCTTAATATTGAAAGATTGGAGTATATGTCAAATCTTGGTGATATTGCGGAAGGTTTAGCTCTCCTAGGAGATTCTGCTTTAGATTTAGCAGTAACACATTCTCTTTGGAAAAAAGGAATAACAGATAAAGGAACAATAACTACAGAGAAAGCACAAATGGTTCAGAATTTAAATCTTGCAAAATATTGTGATGATTTAGATTTATATCATAATAGGATTCATATGGAATTAAATGTAAATAATACCAAACCAGAAACAATTAATCATATAAAAGCAACTTTAGTAGAAGCAATAATAGGAATAATTTATTTGGAGAAAGAGGTGCAAGGAGTAATTAATTTTCTAAAAAAAATAAAAGAAAACCAAGTTTAAATAAATTATAAAATTTTACCCATGGATTGCGTATTTTTCTCTCTTTTTCTCATGTAATTTTCCAATATCTTTTCTTAGTTCAAATAATAAAGATTTATTAGGAAAAAAAAGAATTATTATCAACTTAAAAAAAAAAGTTGAATTTTTATGAGCGCATCAGAAAATGATATAAAGAAACCAAAATTTTCATATAAACGCGGACTTTCCTATAGTATCGGTCAAATGTCAGATATTACGTCATACCAAACGTTTACATTTTTGATATTTACTTTTTACTATGCTGTTGTTGGAGTTAGCGTAATTTTAATAATGATTGGATTTATAATATGGGCCTTATGGAATAGCTTTAACGATTTTCTTATAGGATATTTATCAGACAAAACACATACAAAATGGGGAAGGAGGTACCCTTATATAATGTTTTCAATAATTCCTTTAGCATTCATAATGTTTTTTCTATTTACACCTCTATTTCCCGTAGGTATAGAAAACCAAATCCCAAACTTTGTATATTTTCTAATAATAATAATCATCTTTGAACTTTTTTTTACAATGTATGACTTGAATTATACTGCACTTTTTCCTGAACTATTTATAACGCTCGATGAAAGAACAAAAGCTAACAATTTAAGACAGGCATTTGCGATTATTGGATTAATTATGGCTTTTGTTTTGCCTGGATTGTTTATTACTGATTATTCTGACCCTCAATCCCTTGGAGAATATCAGTTATTTGGAATAATTATTGCGGTAATTGTTATCATCCCGGGACTCATCTTTCTTAAAATAACTCCTAGAGAAAAAGCTGAATTTAAAGAGGATTATAAAAAAACGCCAAGATTCGTTGATTCCCTTAAAACTTGTGTTAAAAGTAAAAGTTTTATGTGGTATATTCCTGCAGAAGTTGCAAACTGGTTTGTATACGGTATATTACCTGCTATTGTTCCACTATATGGAAAATTCGTCTTAGGAATTACGGATACATTAATTTTATCTTTGTTACTAGGAATTTCATTCATCTCTGCAGCTATTTTTATGACAATATTATGGAAACCAGTTGTTCAAAAGATTGGACCAAGAAAGTCTTGGTTAATATCAATGTCAATATGGATAGCAACGCTTATACCTCTATTGTTTATTGGGGATATGATCCCAGGAATAATTGTATTTTTTCTAATGGGTATTGGCTTATCTGGCTCGCTATATATAATTGATATCATTATTTCTGATATCGTTGATGAAGATGAGATTAATACCGGAATACGTAGAGAAGGAGCATACTACGGAGCAAATATGTTCCTAATGCACTTATCAACAGTTTTAGTATTCTTAGTAATTGGACCTGTTTTTATTCTTTCTAATTGGGAAATGTTCGATCCATTAAATGTAACCCCGGAGATCATTTTTGCACTTAGAAGTTTAATGGCTATCTTTCCTTCAATTGCTTTATTAATTGCTCTTCTTGTTATATATAAATATCCTTTAGATGATGAACGGTTAAAACAAGTTAAGCAACAACGTGAAAAATTACACGAAGAAAAGAAATCAAAAATATAATAACTTTCATTATTTTTATTTTTTTTATTTTATTATTAAGTTATTTCAAAGGTAAATTTTTTAAATCGGATATTTACCGTATTTTCGCACCGTCTCTTGCATTGCAAGAAAATTCTCTAATTTAATTGCTGGATTAATACTATGACCAGAACTCAAAATAAATCCTCCACCAGGAGCAATCTCTTCAACTAATTTTCTAACATAATTGCGGATATATTCCGGATCTTTATTTGCAAGATCCATCGGACTTACATTTCCAATGAAAGAAATTTTATCTCCATATTTTTGATTTAATTTGAAAATATCATATTCAGGATTAGCCGTTGTGGGCTCAAGAGGATGAACTGCATCTACGCCGCATTTAATGATATCCTCAAAAATTTGATAAACATCTCCGCAACTATGTAAAATTAATTTTAACCCACCTTTATGAGCCGTTTTACAAATCTGTTCTAACCAAGGAAGTACAAATTTTCGATAATTTCTAGGGCTCATTAATAATCCCGCTTTATATCCATAATCATCACCAACTAAAATTGAGCCTGTTTCGCCCCATTCAATAATCCGTTTTACCATTTCAACAGCAAATTTTCCTCTATCATCAAATACTTTTTTTATTTGTTTTTGCCTTGCTAATAATCTACTAAAATTCTCCAACCCAAATCCTTGCCATGTGGGCTCCATCATTCCAAAGATACTTGGAATAAAATAAACTTTTTTCTCATATTTCTTTTCCATTTCTTTGGCCATTTTAAAAACTGTTTCTCTGACTGGGTTATCAGGATTTAAAGGTGGAAATGATTCATAATCCTCAAAATTTTTTAAAGTACCTCCTATATAATAAAGAATATCCATGTTATCGGAAGGATTTTTTTTAATATGTAAGAGTCTGCCAGTTTCATCAATAAATCCATTTTTCTCATAATAAAGGGGATAATATCCTAACCATAATGAACCAAGGTCTAATCCGATTTTTTTATAAAGTTCCATCGCTGGTTTTACAGCAACTCCTGGTTTTGAAAATTTATTACTGAATTTTGTTAAAAGATTTTTATTTCCAAGCAATAAATAGTATATTCTCTTGAGTAATTTCCCTGTTCCTTGAAATCCATATTTAACGTCAAAATAAGAACATATTTTCAGATTATCTATTGATATCTCAAAAGTTGGAACACGATCTGGCTCCTCATGGTTTATTGCCTTTAGAACTCTCTCTTGAGCATTCATATTAATCTTATAAACAGCTATAATTATTTAATTTTTTATTAAAAAATCTAATACTTTATTGAGATAATAAATCGATTTTAATATCATTATTTTGTAAATATTTATTTTATTTAGTCAATAAAGATTATTATAGAGTTTATTCTAAAATAAAGATTTAAGGATTTATTATGAATAGAAAAGAAAGTAAAACAGGTAAAATTGCAGTGTTCTTTAGTTGTGGTCAATTATCAGACATAATATCGTATCAAGTTTTTACATTTTTAATATTTACTTTTTATTATTCCGTCATTGAAATTAATGTGGTTTTGATAACAATTGGCTTTATTATCTGGTCAATTTGGAATAGTCTAAACGATCCGATATTAGGGTTTTTATCAGATAGGACACATACCAAATGGGGTCGTCGGATACCCTATATAATGATAGCACTAATCCCATTAGCGTTGATCATGGTTCTACTTTTTACTCCGCCAAAATCTATAGGAATAACTGATGAAATTTCTAATTTTGTATATTTTTTTATCATAATTATTGTTTTTGAACTATTCTATACAATGTATAGCCTAAATTTAACCTCCATGTTCCCAGAAACATTTATCTCTAAAGAAGAAAGGATAAAGGGCAATAATATAAGACAAGTATTTACCATATTTGGGTTAGTAATAGCTTTCATTTTACCAAGCTTATTCATTTCGGATTACTCAGATCCTCAATATTTACAGCAATATCAATCTTTTGGAATAGTTATTATGATAATTATTATTATTTTTGGAATAATTTTCTTAAAATTCGGTCCAAAAGAGAAGCCTGAATTTAAGGATGATTATAAAAATGCACCAGCCTTTATTAGCTCTATAAAATTCTGTCTAAAGAGTAAATCTTTCATGTGGTACATTCCAGCAGAGATTGCAAACTGGTTCGTCTACGGAATGCTTCCAACAATAGTTCCGCTTTTCGGGAAGTTTGTAGTACATATTGAAGATACATTGCTTATATCATTATTATTAGTGTTAACTTTTATTTCGGCAGCGATATTTATTACTATCTTATGGAAACCAGTAGTTAAAAGGATAGGTAATAGAAAGGCGTGGTTGATATCCATGTCAATTTGGATACTAACGCTCTTACCAATAATGTTTATTGATAGTTTTATCCTTGGAATGATTGTATTCTTTCTGATAGGAATTGGTCTGTCTGGATCACTATATATTATCGATTTAGTTGTTTCTGATATTATCGACGAAGATGAAATAAATACAGGTATGCGTAGAGAAGCGAGTTATTACGGTGTAAACGCTTTATTCTTACGAATGACAACAGTATTAGTGTTTTTAGCCATAAGTACAGTTTTTACGAGCGTCGGCTGGGCTGTATTTGAGCCAGAAAACATCACTCCAGAAATAATATTCGGATTAAGATCATTAATGTTTATCTTTCCAGCGATAGCCTTAGGAATTGCTATTTTATCAATATACAAGTAC
>JAHLWE010000082.1 GCA_019058135.1 Promethearchaeota archaeon
GCTCAATCTTCAAAAGATATTATACTTGAATTTTCAGGGGTTGGATTTCATAAATACGCTGTAAAATCTGCGTTAAAAAATTCTAACCAAAAAATTGTAATTATTTACGTACGTAATTTGAAACCGTTAGATTTAGACCAATTTAAAAATAAGGTAGAAAAAATACCATTTCCATATGAAATGGACACCGAATTATTCGCGAAAACTGCTGAGTGGGAATTAACCAGAGATTTTGAGTCTAAATTTTGGAAAATTAAAGATCGAGATGTAAAAATTTTCGATCTTGATAATGATTGGAGTGAAAAATTTTTAAAAAAGATTAAAAAAATCATCCAAGATATTGGAATCTTTAAAAATAACTCTCAAACTAATTAAAATAACAATTAAACTCGTTAAAACTTAAAAAAAATATATTTTCAAGGATTAAAAAGAATTATTAATAGATATTTTATATTTTAATGAATCTATGTGTTATTGGGACTCTTCAACTGTGACTGTTAATATTACTGAGGAGCTTCCTCCTAAAGAGCCTTGTGCCCCCTCTATTCCTGGATATGATATATCAATTCTTCTGGAGATTGTTATCATAGGCACGTATATAACTTTTAAAAGAAAAGTCAAAAAACGTAAAAAAGGCTTAAAATTTAATTAAATCTATTTATTTCTTTTTTTTTTAATTTATTTTCCATTTAACGATGAGAAACTTGTTAATAATTATTTTACAACTAGTTCTTTTAATGGCGTAATTCCGCTCCGCTCTTTAATTTGTGGAAGAATCTTATCTTAAACAAATTTTCTTAACGATTTTTAATAATAAATAGATCCATTTAAATAGATCTGTTTATTTTAAATAATTATGACACAAAAAACCATCTCGTTATCAGAGCGAGCTTATAAATTATTAAAAAAAGAAAAAAAAGATAAGGAATCTTTCTCTAAAGTAATTGAAAGATTAATTTCTAAGAAAGGGAATCCTTGGTTAGTTCTTGAAAAACAATTTGATCCAGAAGTGTGGGATGGATTATTGGAAAAAATAAGAGAAATGAGAGAAGGAAATTTAACAGGTTTCGAAAATAATGATTAAATTACTAGATACAGATGTTGTAATTAATTTTTTGAGAAGATACAATCCAGAAATTACTAAGAAGATTAAAGATTTAATTGCTCAAGGAATAGATTTAACAATTACACAAATAACTTTAAGCGAACTTTGGTATGGAATTTATCGTTTAAAATCAAAATCAAAACGAATATTGGAATCAAAGAAATTAAATAATCTTATTATTAATCTTCCCGAAATTCTAACATTAGATTCTAATTCAAGTCGAATATACGGCGAAATTTGTGCAGAATTAGATAAGAGCGGTTTGCGCGTTCCACAATTTGATCTTTTAAATGCTTCCATAGCAATAGCAAATAAAATACATTTTATAACACATGATAAGAAACACTTTCCCCGAATCAATAAATTTTCTGAGTTTGATTTTCTTGAATTGTGGGCATAATTCCCATCCGCTCTTTTATTTGGGAAGGAATCTTATCAATAAATTGAGATTTTTAGTAAAAATCGATTTCTTTCTATATAAAAATTAATTTTTACCAAGACTTGTTTTTTTCTTGATGAGATTATCCAGTTCTTGAATATAAGTATTCAAAAGAAAGATTCTTGCAATAAACATGAATATTTAAAAAGACCAAAACATTATTTCAGTTAATATTAAAGATGAATATTCAATTCTCTATTTATTAAGAACAAAATACATTCTTCTATTATTTTTTCCTTTATTATCAGTCTTTAATAATTCAATCTTACCGATTTCTTTCAAATGTTTTACATGAGTCCCAGCGTCTGCCTGCTCGTCAACATCTCCGATTTTTACTATACGTATTTCTTTAACATCTTCAGGCAATCCTTTGGCAAGATGTGTAAGCTCCGCTTTTTGCAATGCTTCCCCCCTGGAAATATAATAAAAAGAAACAGGCAAATCCTTCTCTATTATTTTATTTGCTTCATCAATAGTAGCACGCAGCTTTTCAATTGAATAATCCTTCATTGAAAAATCCATTCTAGATCTATTAACACCCAATTGATTGCCGGTAATCTTAGCATGAAAATTCTTGTAAATAATTGCACTTAAAAGATGAGCCGCAGTATGATGGCGCATTAAAGTATAGCGTCTTTCCCAATCAAGTTCGCAAGAAACCTCATCACCCTCATTCAAACCATCTTTATCAACCTCAAGACTTATTTTACCCGAGAACTTACCAGCATAAACAACTCTGAATTTTTCACCATTTTTAACAATGTACCCTTCATCCCATGGCTGACCGCCACTATTAGGATAAAAAGCCGTTTTATCAAGGACTATAAATTTTCCATCTTTAACATTAACAACTTTAGCAGTCCAAGATTTCAAATAAGAATCATTCAAATATAACGATTCTATCATAAAGAAAAAAGAAAGAATCTAAGTTCAAAAACTTTTCTTCTCTTTCAAATATTTCTATCTTATTGTTATGAGTTTTTTTCTTGGATTATTTTAAGGATTTCTACATCTGTTGATGCCATAGAATGGGATATTTGACCGATTGCTTTAATTGTATCTTCTGCATTGTCAAAAATGATACCATTATCTGGAGATACTTTCATTCCATTAAGAGCCATGAGAGCACATTCAGTTGCAGTACCAGCAGCCGTGGATAATTTAAGGGCACAACTTTCTTTTGCTCCATCACATATAAACCCTGTATTATTTGCAGCCATTAAATTGATTACTGCATGAATCTGTTCAAGAGAACCACCAAGTAAATAGGTAATGCCTGCTGCAGCACCGATCCCTGCTTTAATTGCACAACCACAGAGCGCAGATAAATGACCACAGGATATATCAGCTAATTTAGTAATAAAATGTGAGAATAGTATTGCTTCACAAATTTTATCTTTATCAATATTTTTCATTTCGCCCACAACGGTGATCGGGATGATTACCATAATACCCAGATTCCCTGACCCCGAAGTTGTCATTACAGGCATATTTGCACCCCCCATCCGAGCATCTCCCGCCGACCCAACTTTGATTTGTATTTGAGTGATTAAATTATTCTCGAATCCATTCTGCTGGGCAATTTCTTGTAAAGCTCTACCAACTCTTAGTCCATAATTGCCATTTATACCTTCTTCAGCAACTTTTTTATTCATTATTATGCCTTTATAGACTTCTTTTATTTCCTCAGAAGTTATTGAACGAGCGACCTTGAAGAGTTCTTTGATTTTCTCGGGAAATTTCTCCTCATCTTCCACTTCTTTTATCCGAGAACCTGTAAATAAAATTACACCATCCACTCTAATTTCAGCTACATTATCGTGATCTTTTTGTACCCTTACATAAGCGGTTTTAATCTTACTATTAACTTGATATTCTATGGTCACTTGAATATCAAGACTAGGTTTATCACTCCATTTATCGATTTTTTTTATAATGATTTTATTGTTTTTTAGGATTTGCTTAGCTTTTTGAATTGATTCTGACGTAATTCCTTCAAAAAGGTTTAATTTTTTTCTGGGATCGCTAAATAATCCCATTGCTGATGCGATTGCCATTCCCTTTTGACCATTAGTCCCCGGAATTACATTTGAATAAGCATTTTTATACACGTTTAGGTCAGTTTTTATGGAGATTTGTTTGATTTTATCAATTTCAATCTCTGAAGGGAGATTTTTAAAAATAAAGTTGTCATTCTCATCAACTTTTATAATATCATTAAAAATCGCATGATATGCTAAAGAAGTAGCATATCCAACGGCAATCGGTTCTGTACATCCCGTTGCAGTTTTTACATACTTCTTTAGAAAACTCATTGCATCCATATAATCTTTTTCACCTTTTTAATAAAAGAAATAAAGAAAAATAAACAAATTTATTGTATTTAATTTCAATGATTATTTTAATTATTATTATTTTTTTAACTTAATATGAAATTTGAAGAGTATTTTAATGAAAAGAATCTTTTCGAATAGAAATGACAAATAATATCGAATTATCAAGTGTAAAGAAAGAGCCAAAGAAAATTAATACGCATATCATTAGAGCTAAAAAAGCAGGTGTGTTTTTCTTATTACTTGTTATCGGATTTTTTGGCATGCAAATTTTTCAAATTGGTTTATGGACATTACAACCAAATTTAAAGTGGCCTTATATGTATTATATCGGCGATCCACAAAACTCAATGGGATTATCATGTGGAACACCAGTGGATTGCAA
>JAHLWE010000083.1 GCA_019058135.1 Promethearchaeota archaeon
CTCATCTGGGAATGTTTATCTCGTGGGGTCTACAGAGAGTTTCGGGGCACAGAACGGTGATGCCTGTCTCTTGAAATATGATAGTTCCGGAGTCTTGCAATGGAATACGACTTGGGGGAAAATGTTATATTTGATAAAGGCAGTGCAGTTGCAACAGACTCTTCGGACAATGTCTATATTGCGGGATACACCTATACTCAAAAATTCTTTTCGTTCTTGGTAAAGTATGATAGTTCGGGCAATTTAATATGGAACCGAACTTGGGATAGACCAGACTTTTATATATATTGTCATACTATAGTAATTGATTCTTTAGATAATATATATATGGGAGGGAGCAGTTGCGAGAGTGAAAAGTGTAATAGGAAGACTAGAGTTGCATTAGCGAAGTATGACAGTTCTGGGGATCTAAAGTGGGAACGTTATTGGGACGACGGACCGCAATCTTATTGTAGTGATTTAACTGTTGATTCATCGGGAGATATTTATCTTACCGGTTATGTGGGAAATTATGAAACAAATTTGGCTAAATACGATAGTTCGGGTGTTTTACAATGGGATAAGAAGTGGGACATTGGGGCAGGTAAGGCGATTGCGTTAGATTCATTAAAAAATATTTATATTGTAGGAATTACTTATAGTACAGATGCATATTTCTTAAAATTAGATAACCAAGGCTCATCGTTATTAAATGCAACTTGGGGTGGAAACACATTAGATTACGGTACAGCAATTGGAGTGGATTCATCGGATAACATTTTTATTGCGCAAAATTCAGAAAGCTTTACTTACACTGGTCCTTCTACCTCGGATACAACTTCTGATGATACAGGAGAAGATTTCTTTCTGATAAAAATTATTAATGTTTCGGACACTACAACCATACCGGGATTCAATATTTTATTTATAATCAGTCTAATCTATATCATATCGGGAATAATCATCAGCAGATACCATAAGTTAATTAACAAAAAGCCATCGAATTAAGAAAAAAAATATTAACCTTTTTTTTATTTTACTCTCTATTCATTTTTCTTAAAGATTCTGTCTTAAGGAAATGTTTTTTAAAAAAAAGCATTATAAATATTTATTCTTATTTTTATATTTTTAATAATTTATTCCGCCAAAATCTTTTGTATGTATATTACAATAATATATAGTATTCCATATATAATGCAAGAGTATGACAGAAAATCAATTTATCTAAATACATTAAGATATTTAAATTATATCTCACAAGTTAATGACTTACTCTTTGTTTTTCATTTTTTTATTTTTTTATTTTAATATATTTTCTTCAAGTTCTCAAAGATTTTTGAGGATAAAACTCTTTACCAACTGAATGAGAAAATAGAGCAGTTTGAAACCGACCACCCTCATCTAGCATTGGTCAGTTCCGATGATTACGCAAAAGACTTTCCCGTATTTGGCAATTACTTATTTTCGGATAAAGAAGATTTAATAATTAATAAAAATTTGGACTCCTAATCCTTTATATATCACGAATACTATATCAGTCACAGTATTGAATAATAAAATAAAAAATAAAAAATACACAGAGATGAGAAACATTATAAAACGAGTAAAAGAATTAGGCCCAACTGCCTTAATTGCATCAAAAGAATTCAGAAATTTCGTTGAAAAATTTGAATCTGAAATAAATCGCGGCATTAGTACATTATGTATATTATCCATTATTAATCAAGCAGGAGATGAGGGAATATATGGCTACAAAATTCTTAAGGAATTAGAAGAACAAACAAATGATATGTTAGTTATTGAGGAAGGTACTCTATATCCCCTTCTAAGAAAACTTGAACGAGACAAACTAATTAAATCGGAACAGAGAAAATATAGTGGAAGACCAAGAAAATATTATTTCATGACTGAAAATGGTCTTAAGATTTACAATCATATTAATGGCTTTTTCACTAAACTAACTGAATCTATTTCACCCTTGATGGATATGAATGTTTATCTAAAAGAGGATTATGTTTATTGCCCAAATTGTGCGAATAAAATTGATATTTCTAAAGAAGATTTCAATTTTTGCGAGATCTGTGGTTTAAATATTCAAGATTTAAAAGAAAGGAGGTTAAAAAAATGAGTCAAGAATATATGGATAGTTTGGTAAAAGATTTCTTAAAAAATGTGAAAAAAAAATTACCAGAATGGTTAAAAGAAAAAAAGAAGGAAGTTAAGGATATTTTAGCTGAACTTGAGGAACATATTTGGGAAAAAGCTGAAGAATTATCAGATGTGGCTCAACCAACTGAAGATTCAGTACGTTTAGCAATAGCCCATATGGGAACACCAGAAAGTATAGCAAGGGAGTACAAACGTCGAGGAACACCAAAATATTACATAACAGAGGAACTTTGGCCACTTTATACGAAAGTTTTGAAAATAATACTTGTGGTAATAATTGCAATTGCTATTTTTTCTACAGTATTAAATTTAATGACAGGTAACTTAGAAGAGGCTTTAAGTTTTTTCGGTTATTTCATGGGATTTTTTTCAGCATTTACAATAGTGTCAATAATTTTTGTAGTTTTATCAATGGAAGGTTATTTTCCTGAAGATTTCAAATCAGAAAAAGAACTTAAGAAGGAGGCTCGTCGGCTTGAAATCGCTCGAGAAAAGGGATTACCTATATCTCCCAGGACTGGGAAACCTTTAAAACCTTTTATAAGTCCCATTGGTGAAATTATTGGAGGAATCATTGTGGTTAGTATTGGTATATTTCTTATAACACTTCCTATTCCGGGTTTAGTCAGTTCGATGAATCCAGGATTTCTATTAATACTTGGTGTTTTTGGAGTGTTTACATTAATAGAAGGAGTATTGAATACAACTCGTGGTGTTATTGGAAATTATCAAGTAAAGACCCATCAGGTAATTCATATAATAACGATTGGAGTAAAATTAGCTGTAATACCATTAGCTGTTATTCTTTGGAGTCGCCCTGATATAATTCCTTTTATAATTTGGGATGAATCAACAAATACTTTGGTTAATATAGGAGTCGCACCAGAATTCTATGATTTTTGTACAAATATCATGGCTGTAATAATAGTAATAACAATAGTTGTTCCAATAGAAGACGTATACAAAATCATAAAGTTGGAAAAATATAAAGTAAAAAATTAAAAATCTATTTTTTTTTTTCTTTTTTAATTAAAGTTTTAATTCTGCTTTAATGTAATTCTCATTTTTCTCTTGAATGGTTACGAGTTTATCATTTATGAGAACTGATGTAATTTCTAATGTAGTTGGTATAAAACATATACTCAATTTTATTCATTAATTTATTTAGTACAACACGAGGAATTTACTTTAACAATCAGCACATTTCTTACTTCCTTAAATTCAGAAATCTATAACACCTCTTTCACGAGTATAGCCTATATACCTGCCAATGAAAAATCTATAAGCTCGAAGGAGTTTGTTGAATTCAATTCGTCTGTTACGTTATCACAGCATTATAAAATTTTGGGTAAGGTTGCCAAAAAAATGGCGAGAATATATGAGTTATCTGGCTATAAATCTGGAGATGAAAATTTCGCAGAGTTGAGTCGGGCTTACCATACTATGGAAAAAGAAATTAAGACTCTCTCTAAGCTCGTAAAAAAAGAACTCCCAGAATACGACCGTCAGATACTTCAAGGCATAGCAATCTTGGCGGATCCTCCATGGTGGGTATGTGCTGCTGCAGCTTTTACTTGTGGCTTCTTTATAGGATACATTGTAGGATGTGCAATTGCCTCAGCATTTACTGGGGGTGTTGCGTTTATAGTATGCGTTGGATCGATAGCAGCGTTGGTCGGTATGGTATTTACAATAGTTATGTCTTGTACCATTTCTTGTTGCTGTATGGGTTATACGATATGTTGTGATTAAATTTTAAATCATGGGAATGGTATTCTCTCTTTTCCCTTTTTTTTTTATTTTTAATACCCTTTTCCCTTTCTTTTAAGTCAATACAAGACTACTCTATATTATTTCTGAATTAGTTCGAGAGAAATTCAAGGATTCTTATTTATCTATTTCTTTAGTCTTAATCTTTTTTACAGAAAAATACACATATAAAATCCCAATACTAAATCCAAGGGTAAGACTAATTCCAAGGATGAAAAATGGCAAGTTCATACCTTGTATACCTGGGTTGCTTAATCCATTTGTATAAGAAATCGCAACAAGTAAAAATAAAAACCAAAGAAAACTCAAATATGCCATAGCACCATATTTTTTTTCCTTTTCTTTTAAAGTATAAACTATATAAATTAATCCAGTAATTAAAAAAATGAAAGAACCTATAAGCATTAATTTAGCCAAGAAAGATGTAATTAATAGGTTAACATGGAAGAATGAATACACAATCCCGAAAATACCAGAAATACTTATCATACAGTAATAGATAATCTTTTTTATATCCATTAAATCACTTTTTTTTCAATCTATGACTAAATAATAAAAAATCAAAAAAAGTATATATAATTTTTGTGAATATTTAGTTTTTTGATCTAAATTATTAAAATATCTCAAACACATTAGTTTGAGATACCCCCTTGAATTTTGCAATAAACCTTATAATATAATTTAATATTTTCAACTTTAAATAATATATATCCTTAAGGAAAATTAAGGTTTCCAATATCATATGATATATGAAAATTAAAAAATTCATAATTATATTTAAAGAAAAAAACAATTTCGAAAAAATTAAATAAAACTTTCAAATGTATTGATATTATCTCTAATGGTTCATGGGAAATGGCAATTCTATAACTTAATAAATCTGTCTCTTCTAAGATCTGAGTTATAACATTTTCATAATCATCACTAAAATAACTTCGAACCATATTTAATGAACTAACGATTTCATTGAAATTAGGATAAATTTCTTTACTCCCTTTAACCGTTTTTATTTGTATTTTATAATATCCATACTTATGAGCTTCAGAATATCTCTTAATAACACTTAATTTTCTTTTATAAGAATAATATTCTTTTTTTTATTTTAAAATTATAGGTAAAAGAGCTAGGTATGATGTTCTCACTATTTAATTCCATATCACTCACTATTTTAAACATTATACTCGATTACTCGATTCTTAATTTTATTTTTATTATTAACAATGTCAAGTAATTCATCTGCTAAATTTACGTTTAACATGCGAGACCACTCTGTAGAAATTTCGTTATACAAGTCAAATTTCTTTTTCTTTTCCGACAATTCATCATATCGTAATTTAGCCTTTTTGTAAGATCCAGACTATTGAGCATCCATTTTTATGATTTGTATAACTTCATTTAATTCCTTCTCCTCATTTTTGTTTAAATTCTCTGCTTCTTTATAGTTATGCCAGCAATTGTTGATTGGTGGAAGTACAAAAATACAGCAGCTGGTAGGAGAAGAAAAGAAAATGCACCATGATTTTTTGCTAAAATACCTAATTTTTTTGTTTCTTTATATTGATACTTGGACGATTTTAAAATATATGGGGTTTGCCATAAGGATAATTTAAAACCCATTTCCCTTAGGTTATCCATCATTCCTTTCGGATCAGGAAATTTTTCATTATCAAAACTCTAATCACATTCCCATTCCCCCTTAAACCATCCTGTATCTATATGAATAACATCACATAGATATTTCATTTCCCGTAATTTTTTTGCTACTTAAAGAACTTCATCTTGTTTACGGTAACTTATTCTTGACATCCACGTACCAAACGACCATTTTGGAGGTACTTCTGCCTTACCAGTTAAGTCAGTATATTTCTCAAGAATTGTTTTTAGTGAAGGACCATAAAAGAAAAATAATCAATTGAGCTCCCCTCAATTCCCATCATTATTTTACAAGTTTCATGAGTTCTAACCCAAAATGTGATTGGTTTGCTCTCATTTATATATACTCCGTAGCCACGAGTACTCATGAAAAAAGGAATATTCTTATATCTCCTCCCCGATGAATTACCCATGCCATCCGCGTGCCATAGAGTAAAAATTTGTCCCATCTTATTAAGTGGCCCAAATCTCTCCCCAAAACCATATATTGCCTCCCCAGGATAAGTTACAAATGTTTCTATTCCATACATTCTCTTTTTCTTCTTAAAATAAACAAAACCTAAAGGACATGAATCAACTGTTCCGATAAATTCATTCTTTGAGAAACCACTCGATTCTGTAATTATATTTCCTTTTATATCAAGAATTTCTATCCGAAAAAAGGCTTTAAAAATTTTTAAAGATAATAATTCAGTCTTGATTAGATAATATTCTCCTTTATCTTCTAATTCGGTTTTCTATTTGAGATCAGTAATATCCTGATAGATCATTGGAGTTGAATGTTCTGGAATTGCATCTCCTTTAATACATCGAACTCGATAAATACCATCTTGAATAAAGTCAATTTCCAATGTAAGTATTGTTGGTTTACTACCTAATTTTGGAACTTCATATTCTTCTAAGAAATCTTCTGGAATTTCTTTTCGTAGATATATATTATAAGCTTTACAAGAAAAAATGAAACTACTTCCCCGTTGTTCCTTTAACTCAACCTCTCTAATGCTATATGCTTTTTTATTTAATAATTTCTTGAAAAAAGTAAAAACATCAAACGGCGGATCTGCAAAATAGTCGAGAGGATGATCTGAAAGCCCCAGATTTAGAGCTGGCTCCGAATAAAAGCTATATCTTTTCCTTTTAAAAGAAAATGGATGTTTCAATCGTTCTTTAAGATAAAAAAGAAAGAGTTTTAAAATATTAATTTGTAATGCCAATTTCTTTTATAATTATTTTATTGAATTCAATTATTCTTTACTTAATTATAATTATTACATTTAAATTTAGTAGAAATTGTAATTATAATAAGAAAGATTCGATTATTAAAATGTATTATGATGATTCAGACTAATCAAGAGATACAAGAGAGCCAAAAGTTAATATTAAATCTTAAAAAAGAGAAAGATGTTACAATTCTTGCTCATTATTATCAAACCTTGGAAATTCAAGAGATCGCAGATTATGTAGGAGATTCTTTGGGACTTTCAAAAATTGCCAGAGATCATACCAATACAAAAAATATTATTTTTGCTGGAGTTCTTTTTATGGCAGAAACGGCTTCCATTTTAAATCCCGGAAAAAGAGTGCTAATGCCAGATAAACAAGCCGGTTGTCCTTTAGCTTCATTTCTTGATGGAAATACAGTGAATACGTATAAGGAAAAATATCCGGGGGTGCCAGCAGTTGTTTATATTAATTCTACGGCTGAAACAAAAGCAGAAACCGATGTTGTATGTACATCTTCAAATGCAATTAAGGTAATACAGGGAATACAAAATGAATTTAAATCTAATAAAGTTTTATTTGGACCAGATGAGAATCTCGCTGATTATGTGAAACAAAAAACAGGGATAAATATCATCAATTTGCCAGATGAAGGATTTTGCTATGTTCATAATGTCATTAAAGATTTGGATGTTATTAAAGTTAAAAAGGAACATCCAAATGCATTAATCACTGTACATCCAGAATGTAAAAGGGAGGTAAGAGAGCTTGCTGATCATATAGGTTCCACTAAGGGAATGTATGATTACGTTAAAATAAATACTTCAAAGGGAAATGAATTTATAATTGGTACTGAGCTTGGATTCGTCCAACGAGTTCAAAAAGATTTTCCAAATAATAAAATTTATCCCGTAAACGAAAATTTTATTTGTAGAAATATGAAACTTTCTACTTTAGAAAAAATATTTAATTTGCTAAATAATTTGAATAATGATAAACATAAAGTCACAGTACCAGATAATATTGCAAATAAAGCAAGAATCAGTCTTGAAAAAATGTTAAAATATTCCTAAATTTCTACTTGATTAATCTGGAAAATTTAAATTAGTAAATTATTAAATAAAATATAGCAAAAATATTTTAAACAAAATTTAGATATTAGAATTATAAAAATATTGAAAAAAAAATCAAATTAATAATAACATAAAACTAAAAATCACTTAAAACTTAATCGAGGTTGAATAAAATTCCGATAGGTATAATTATCATTAGATGGGATAACGAGATCGGCCCAATTAACGAGGCTTTTTATCCAGAGAATCTAAAAATCACAAATAATTTATTAACTCAAGTTTATAGCTCCCACAGATATCAATCATTGAACCCTGGGTTTGCCTCCATTTCACTAAAGAACAATAAAGTTGTATCCTTTTTCTCTGGTGTTGGCGATAATTTTGTAGAGATTGAGAATTACGTTGTAGCATTAATATTACGTAGAGATGAGCAAACCAATAAGTATAGAGAAATTCTTAAAAAAATTGCTGCTGAAATTTTAGGGAAAATACGGGATGGGGATTACAAAAAAGCACTCCCATCGTTATATAAAGAACTTGCGAAAATTTGAGATTGGAGGAAAAAATCTATTCTTCCAAAAAATCCATTTTTAATACTACTTCTCCGAGATCGTTATATTCAAAAATATTTGCGGCAATTAATTTTTCTACGTATTTTTGAATAGTTATAGTAGGGATCCCCAATGCATTCTTCAAATCTGATAAAGATATGTGTTTTATTTGTCTGACAATTACAAATGCCTTGAATAGCGATTCTTCTTCAAAAAGAGGTTGTAGTCGATTAAAAAATTCAATAACTTCAATATTCTTATTTTTAAAATCAGTTAGTTCTGTTATTTGGTTGGTCAGGCGTTTTACTTCTTCCTGCATCTCTTTGTTTTCTTGATCTCGTTTATCATATTTAGTGATCAAATCATCATATTTCTTAACCATATCCTCGTGTAATTTTTGAGCAGTTTCTTTTGCTGATATAGACTCTTTTGTGGTAAGTTTATCTTCTAAAATCTGCGACTCTAACGATTTAACCTTATCTTCCAACTCCATCTTCTCTGTTAGAGCCTTTTCCCGTATAGTTTTAATTTGCTCTTCATATCCTTCTTTAATATTTTTCTCTACAGTTTCTAATTCCTTGATTCGAATTTTTAAATTATTTATTTCTTCTTCTTTAAATCTAAATTTTGTGTCGATCTCTGCAATTGTAGTTTTTAGATCTCCAACAGTTTCAGATTTAACTTCCATCATCTCTTGTAAAGGTTTAAATTGTTCTTTAAGCAATTCCATTTCTTTTTGTACTTCTGCAACTGTTGCGTTAGCAAGTTCAAGTTGAATGGACTTCTCAGATATTTCAGCTCTTTGTCCACCAATCAATGTTTTCAGTTCAATTACATCTGCTGGGATATCATACATTGAATCAATTTTCTGTTTTTGCTGTTCAATAACTGCATTCTGATCTGCAATTATATTTTTTTGTTTTTCAACTATTTCAGTCAGCCGGTCAATTTTTGCTTGAGCACGTGCGCTTTCTTTTTCTTGACCTTCTATTGAGTCAATTAAATTTTTAATATCTTTAGACATTTTTAAAATTCATTCCGACTTGAGTTATTAATTATTAAAGCTAGTGAGAATTAAATCTTATATTTATTTATATTTATTTATATGCTGACCAAATGTTTTTACTTTTATTCTTCAGAGTTAGAAAAAAACATTATTATTTTATATCGTTTAAAAAGTTCTAAAGTTTTTCTTGAAAGTGTGAATTTGATAGATAGTAGAAATCTCTCCAATTTTATTTCAGAGAATGATTTTATTATTGAAAAATTTCAAAGTGTTAATAATATCTCGTTAATAGATATGGTTAAAATTATTAATTCATGTCTTAAAGGGGAAAGAGTTAATCTATATGACAGTATTCGTAAATTAGGAATAATTATTGATTATAAAAAAACTTTTAAAACAGATTTTGCTTCAAGTGTAATAAGAGAATTATTAAAGGTGAAATATGGCGAAACCATTTCCTATTCAGAATTGGCTTCTAAATTAAACTCAAAGGCATACAGAGCTGTCGGAAATATAATGCGTAAAAATCCGTACCCAATAATAATTCCTTGCCACCGTGTGATAAACAAAAATGGGACGATCGGCGGATTTATGGGATCAAATAATGACGAATCATCAATAAATATTAAAAGAAAATTAATTAAACTTGAAAAAAATAGTAGAAGCTGAAAAAATAATCATAAATTTATTCAGTATTTTTTAAATCGGGAAATCTCTCAAAAACTAAATCTAAACCTTTTTTACATAAAGCAACAATGCCTTTATTTTTATTTTCTAGATGCTTCTGGAAAAAAGGTATCAACTGTTTAGCAAAATTCCTATAATTAGTTATGTTATCTCTTTTTATATGTTTTGCCATATTATTAAATTGAATATCCAACTCCGTCAAAAGCCATAAAAGAGATTCATTTTGAGATTTTCTTAGTTCCAACGTCAATCTATTTGGATCTGCAACTTTTTGTAAATCAAGATATTCAGACGTGTATTTACTTTTTTTATTATTTTCCCAAGCACTCATTATTTTATACCAGATTTTAAGTAATTTTAAGTCGTTGTTTATTATCTGAACTTACTAACAAACTTCAATTAATGTAAAGTAAAATGACTATTAAAAGTTTATAAATTTTAAGTAAGCACGTGCTATACGTTAAAATTATAAAGATTCATGAGATATTTAAAAATAAATATTACCGTAATATGATAAAAAATAGTTTCTTAATAATTAGAAAAAAAAGAAAATGTTAAAAAAAAACATTCAATTTAAATTTTGAATTAAATTATAAAGGAAGATCTTTATGTCAATTGTTTCATATCATCTTTCATAATTGTTTTGCGTTTTAATTCTCCCTTAGACTTCCCTTTCGATTTCTTTGGTAATATATCAATAATTTGTTGAATATTGGCTTCGACTTGTTTATCAAGCCATTTAATAACATCATCTTTGACATCTCCAGCCCTTCTTATCCCTAATTTACTAAAATACTCATCTACACGGCTTTTCATTAAAAATTTACTTTTATATGCCATTTTTATTTCCCTCTTTTTTTCTAGGTTAAAATTAATAAAATGAAGAAAATCATTATTCTATTGATATTATTATTTTCTTTCTTAGTTTTTAAATGTTTTATTTTTACCTTATCTAGATATTGATATTTTTGATTTTTTTGAATAAAAATTTAAATGTCTTTAACAGGATTATAGAGAAATTTAGAAGAATTTTGTTCTTGTAATTGGCAATATTTTTATCTAATCAGTTTTTTAAGGGATTTGTAGAGAATCTAGCATTTTTAAACACCTATTGGGAGATTTACTTAAATTATGACTATTAGTTCATTATATTTGAAGAAATTAACTATTTCAGAAATAATATTTAAATTAAAATTGTTATACATTATTTATCAATTAGAATAAAAAATGGTTATGAGTAATGTCTTTAAAGGAGATTAAACCAAAAACTTCTGTTGCGTATTTCAGTATGGAAATTGCACTTGACTCAAATATTCCTACATATAGCGGTGGTCTTGGGGTTCTATCAGGAGATACTCTTCGGTCTGCTGCAGATTTAGAAATCCCAATGGTTGCTATGTGTTTATGCTACTCATCTGGTTATTTTTATCAGATGTTCGATAAAGAGGGTAATCAAGAGGAGAAGGATATAAAGTGGAATTTCTATTATGAATTCGAAAAAATTCTTAATCCTATTAAGATACGGATTCAAGGAAAGCAGATCGTAATTTCCGCTTGGAAATATAATGTTGTAGGACAGAGTGGTCACATAATTCCGGTTTATTTACTGGAAACAGATGTAAAAGAGAATGAACCTTGGCAGAGAGATCTTACACATGTTTTATATGATTCGACCAGTAGATTTCATAGAATTGTTCAGGAGATGATTTTAGGGATTGGTGGTATTCGATTACTTAAGTCGCTTCATTATGATAACCTTCAAGTATATCATATGAATGAGGGTCATGCGGCTTTCATCACTTTAGAATTATTGAAAGAATTTAATGGCAATTTAGATAAAGTGAAAGAAAAATGCGTTTTTACAACTCATACACCTGTTCCTGCAGGACATGATAAATTTGATTATAATTTAGTAAATGATGTATTTAGGGATAATTTACCAGCTAATATCAAGGAGTTGGGAGGAAAAAATGAACTAAATATGACCATTCTTGCAGCAAATTGTTCGAGATACATTAATGGAGTTTCTAAAAAGCACGGTCAAGTAGCACAAGAGATGATGCCGCAATATAAAATTGATTATATTACAAATGGCATTCATTTGCCTTATTGGGTTTCAGAACCATTTGACGAGATTTTCACAGAAAAGTGGCCTAGATGGAAGATGAGGCCAGATTTTCTACAGAATGCAATAGAACTTGAAGATTTAGACTTATTTGATGCACATAATGAAAACAAGTTTAAATTGATATCTTATCAAAAAGCCCATTCTTGGAATTTATTGGATGAAGAATTAATAACAATTGGATTTGCTCGTCGTTTTGCAACTTACAAGAGAGCCACTTTACCATTTCATGATATCGATCGATTAGGAAAAATCTGTAGAGATAGAGTTCAATTTATTTTTGCTGGGAAAGCTCATCCGAAGGATCAAATGGGTAAGGATTATATTAAAAAGATATATGATGACAGTATTTATTTATTTGATAATTATAGAGTAAAAGTTGTCTTAATGGAAAACTATAACATGGATTTATCCCATTTAATAACGGCAGGAGTTGATGTTTGGCTAAATTGTCCTGAGAGATATAGAGAGGCTTCAGGGACTAGTGGAATGAAAGCAGCCTTAAATGGCGTGCTAAATTTTAGTGTTCTTGATGGGTGGTGGCTTGAAGGATATAAAAAGAATCGGTTGGCTGGATGGGCAATCGGTCCAGATGATTCCGATCCAAAAGCAATAGAAAATAATTGGGATAGAGATGCTGAATCATTTTACACGGTATTAGAAAATGAGATTATTCCTACATGGATGAACCAGGATGAGTGGCTTTGGCGGATGAAAAATGCTATTGCTCTTGCCGCATATTTCAATACTCATAGAATGATCCAAGATTATGCTGAAAAATCTTGGAATTTAGCTAAACAAGATCCTTGGAAATTTATCCCAAAATAAGTAATTTTTTTCCTATTATATTTTTTAATTATTTTTTTTATGGAAATGATTTAAATCATTCTATATCTCATCTAAAATTGATAAA
>JAHLWE010000084.1 GCA_019058135.1 Promethearchaeota archaeon
GTTACATAACGATAAGTCAATGCAGTCTTTCCTACCCCACCCTCCCCACAAATAAAAATCTTAAAAACTGCATCTCGAATTTTGGTTACACCTTGGTTTTGTCAAAAATTTTTATTTTCCTTTAATTGAAATTAATAATTTATGTATTTAATTTTATAGATATTAAAATTATAAAATATAGATATTGTCATTCACGATTAATAATCCAAATATTCAATTATTTTTTAATTTTATTTTATTTTAAAGGATTAATATACTCCATTTAAGTTACTCATTCACAATAAATTTTTTTATTCAAAATGTTAATCAATTTTATCGATATTAGAATTGCACGAATTAAATATAAATATTAGATAAAAGAAAATAGTTTCCTCTGCTTTAAAGTAATTAATTTCTTCTTTTTAAAATAAATAATGCATTTTTCGTAATTATTAGTATATTTAATTATATTATTTTTAATTCTTTTTGAATTTAATGTATGATCCTCACACAAAAATTCCATAATTTTCTCTATTTGGGGATAATTCCAGTTAAAATTAGAATATTTACTAATTACTTCGGGAAATAGAAATATTTTTCTAATCTCCGCGATTTTTTTTTCATTTAACCTGGAGGAATCAAATTTAGACGCGCAATTTTTGATAACTGATTCAATATGGCCAAATTTTTTAATAAACCTTAACGCTAATTTGGGGCCTATTCCCATAATTCCTTTATTATAATCTGTTCCAATAAGCATTGCGATATCGACTAATTGAAATATATCAATGCCCCATTTTTTTAAATTCTCTTTTAATTTAATGATGGATGGTTTTACTTTTGTATATTGCCAACTATTATTTATTTTCCTTACTCTCGATTTTGATAAATTTCTAACTTGTACCAAACTTCCGAAGACTAAACAATCAAAATCCTGACTAATTGTAAAATCTACCACTTTATCTTTGACTAAACAAGCACATTGTGACTCCGCTGATGCAGGAGATTCCACGTAAGGAATTCCTAAATATGATAACATCTTTTTTGACTCTTGAATTGTATTAATCCACAAAAATTCTTTTCCAGTAGCGATTTGTTGAGCAAGTTGGTAATTATGATTTTCTAATGCTTCTTTGTATTTTTGTTCAATGTATTGGAAATCATGTAATTTATCTTTGGTAATCAATCGTTTATATGGATGTACACAACCATCAAAGCAAAAAATTGGGAGTATTTTTTTCGAATAATAAAAATTTATTCGATATAACAGTCCATAAAGATGAGAAATAATCCTTCTTGTCCGATCTATCATATATTTTGAGTTAAAATAACTGGATTTTTTATAAGAATAATTTAATAAAGACATGATTACATTTGGTCCATCTACTGCAACTATGTTGCCTTCCAAATCCTTTAATTCAATTTGATGAATATTCAGAATATCTTTAATTTTTACTCCCATTTCGATAAAATGTTATAAATTGAGAATTTAAAAACAAAAAAAACACTGGATTAGAAAAATCTTTTAATTTCTTAGCATTTTAAAAATTTTTGTTTAAATATACTCATTTTATTTTTTGTCTGATTAATATTAAAAAAAAGAGGATATATAAAATGCAAGCAATACCGAAACTATTGTATAAAAATAAAATTTCAGAAATTTTGGGTGAAATTAGATATAATTACGGGATTTTATCACGACATGGTTACATTTATGGTTTAATAGCAGTGGATCAGGACGCAAAAATTATTGCAGTTGATACTAGATTTGATAAAAAATTAAATTATTGGGATCTTTCATCGATTGGTACAGCATTATATGGAGTTGCAAAACAAGGTCAAGACTTTTTCGAGGCAGAGGAACTTGAGCGCGGTGCTTTAATTTATAAAAACATGCAGTTATTTGTTAAGTCTATCGGTAATGTCTATATTGGAGATAAGGGTAAAAGAGATATTCTTATTGTTATTTTAGCAGATAATGAAGTAAATATCGGAATTATCATCTTACAAATGAGTAAATTTGCAAATAAGATAAAAGCATTGATTGAAAAAAGCGGAAATATTAAGAACACATTGAAAATGACAGAAAGCGAACTTAGAGAACACATAAAAGAATTAAAGAAGCTAATATTTTCGGATAAAATCGGAATTATCTCATGATTAGGAGGTCTATAATCTGTGATTATCAAATCTGAACATGTTTCTACCAAATCAGAACTTCCAGATTTTAATAAAGATGAGTATATAATTCAATTTAAAATTGTATATTGGGGTCCAGGTGAATCAGGAAAAACAACAAATTTTCTAAGATTAAAGGAAAAATTCAGTCTTTTAAAAATTTCTAATGGATATTCTATAGATACTACTGATGGCAGAACACTTTGGCACGATTCCATATTTTTTACATTTAATTTACAAATTAAAGGAAAAAAATATAATATTATTACTCAAATAACCACTTGTACCGGTCAAGAGCGGTTTTTATCAACTCGAGAGTATGTTATCGATGGTGCTGATGGAGTTATTTTTGTCGGAGATTCATGTCCTGATAAAATAGAGCAAAATAAACGGAGCTATCGAGAGCTAATTGGTTTTGTCAATAAAAATAATGTACCTATAGTTATTCAATTAAATAAGCGAGATTTACCAGATGCAATTTCTTTAAAAAAATTTAAAAAACATTTAGGTCTTCCAAATTTAGATAAAAATGCAGATGGAACACCAATTGTTTACGAAACCATAGCTTTAGAGGGTGAAAATGTTGTAAGAATTTTTGAAGATTTGGTTATGAAAATATTCATCAATTTTTTTATGAAAAATAATTGAAGGTATATTGTTAATATGGATACTGAATATGACATTATATCTGCTGAATTCTTTTATTTATTATTTTTTAAGTAAAAAAATCTAATTATTTACCCATATCTTGATTTAAAGCATTTAATCCCCCTTGAATGCTTTTTAATAGGTTATAATATAGAAAAATTAGATGGAACGGTGCTATATAATTTAAGTGAAATTATTGAATATGGCTCAACTTCTACTTATAATCATAACCATACGTTCTTTATCATTACAAATGTTAATCGAGAAGAAATTGAAAAATTAACTAAGATCAAGAATATTCATTGTATAATTAACACAAAAGAAAAAGTATCTGATGATCTAATTTCTAATTCCGATTTTATTGTATATAACAGTATCCAATGAAGTATTTTTTTATCCTTAATTTTTATTTTTTTCTACTCCGACATTATCCGCACCTTAATTATTCATTATATCTAA
>JAHLWE010000085.1 GCA_019058135.1 Promethearchaeota archaeon
GCCCTGACCTAATCGTAATATGCATTCATCATCTTTTAGAGCATCAATTTGGTTCTTTAGATACTCGTAGAAATTAATGATTCCACTAAGGTGTCGATTATACTGTTCTTTAAATACATTTAATTCATAATCTACGATTTCCTTGGAAAATGTATTGATTGCTTTTATAATCTCTTCCCCATTTAAATTGAAATATTTTGTGACCAGAGTCTTTGAATCTATTAACTTATAATTGATTTTGATATTGTTCATAATTGTAAATCCTTTATCCAAAACCTCATAAAAAATTGGTATTGTGAATTTTTTATCCCTTAAGTGATATACACTGGTCTGAACAACCTTAACGAATTTGTCTTCATTTTTAAGAATCGAATCAGAAATAATTAATGCTCTCAATAAATCGGTTTTTCCATCAGATTGAATCAACGGCTTTATTGACTGATCGTCAAAATAAGAAAGAATATTGTTTAGTATTTGGTCTCTCTTATCTGGGTGTGTTTTTAAGATATGAAATAGAATTGCAGTTCTTATAGCACCTTTAATGCTAGAGCCCGGAATGTAAATATTATCTCCCGTCTTAATAAACTGATTAATTTCATTCTTTCCAATTTTTCCTATCAAATCATACTCTTTTTCTATGAATTTCTTCCAATCGATGTTATATTTGCTTAGAAATTCTTCCACATCGCCCTTCCATATATTTTTTTCAAAATTTGCCAATATATCTTTTGTGAGGTCATCAACACTTTCAGCTGGGACTTTCCCTAATATTTTACTAAAATCTAAAATGTATATCTTATTTTGTGCGCTAATGTAATCCAGTTGTGAGTATGTGGAACCAGAACCTATATGAACGGGAGATAATCCAGTCATCGTAATTTTATAGACACCATTATCATTCATTTAAATCATTCAACTCCTATTTTACTGATATTTAGATACATTCCGATCCCGTTTTTATAGACCTTATGATATTTTTTAATGAAATCATCTGTAGCCACTTGAACCAGTTTACCGCGAACTTTTTTGTTGAATATTCCACCCTCTTCGATTAGTTTTAAATCATTAAATCGTAATGAATTGGTATCTGCCGAGAAAATATAACCACTTCGCTCAAAAATATTAAAATATTCAATATTTTCCAAGTCTTCCTTGTTTGGATATACCAAAGAGAGATTTATAAAATATTCAAGAGAATTCTCGCTTAATAATTTGTAATACTGATTATTTTCATCGAGTTCGATCATTTCAACATCATCAAATAGACCACATCCAAGACTTTTCTTCCCTCCAAGCCCCTCATCCATGATCAGTTTAATGGAACTATAAATTTCATTTCTTAATTCTTCATTAAGATTTGAGCAATTAAACAAGAAATAGAATCCAGGTATTATTTCATAGTTGATTCTTTCTTCGCCATTTCTAATGAAATAAATTGATTTGTTAAATTTCATCTTAGGCCAAATAAAAGGTTCAGATTCGTTGGTCCCTCTTGATATTCCTACTTTCTGTTCTTCCATAATTTCAAAAATTGAAATTCTGTTATTTATTGCTCGCCATATCTTTTCGTGATTGAGATTTATTTTTTCCAAAAGCGTGAGAAATTCAGATAATCCCATAATTTTAAGGTCTTCCCTATCTAATAAATAACAACAGACCATATTAAGAAACTGATTAAATGATATTTTCTCATTATTTTGAAGTTTTCTCGCAACCTCAAGAGAAATAAATTTTATCTTTTTAAACAATTTGAAGTTTTCATCAACAATTTCTTGAGATAAATCATCAAAGGGAAATGTGATTAATGGCTTAGGAAGGAAATAAATTGTCTTTAAGAATTCTCCTTGTTTATAGACATCAAAATAGTGAAAACATGAAGATAATTCCAATATAGATTCATTTTTTTCCTCAGATTTCTTCAATATCTCCAAAAATTCTTCTAATTTACCATTTCCATAAATTTTACGAAAATTATTACAAATAGCACTAAATAATGTATCACTATGGATAACTAAGCTAATACTTCTTGTATAATCCTTTCCAATGCTAAAATATCTTCTCTCTTTAGAGATTAATTTTGCTAAAAACATTATTTTTGTACCAATCTTCGCTTTGAATGTCTTTTAAATCAAATCCCTCAACAAGTACTGTTTCAGTCTCCTTTCCAGCATAAAAATCAATAGATCTAAACACAACTGACATATTCTCAAATGCGACTTTTCCACTTCCTCTGGACCCACTTCCCCCAAGATAATCGTCTTCGAGCAATTTCATTCCTTTAAATAGAACTTTTAGTAGCTCTCTGTCAGTTTGTGAATATAAATCGAGAATCATTTCAAAATTAAATTGTGCACCCTTCGGTACTCTTTCGAGATGTCTTGGAGTTGCTGCTGCACTTATTCGATCAAGTGTATTCTCCATTTTATCTTCAGTATATTCCAATTCGAGATTTTTAAATAGATCATTACTATTCTCCTTAAAATGTTCAATATCAAAATCTGAATCACGGAAGATACCTCTTCCTGGCTCAGTTACGTCAGTGGCTCCAAATATTCTAAAAATCTCATCAATCTTTTTACCATTGCTAAATTTATGTACTGAATCTGAGAAATATCCTTTCCCATCATTTTTATCATCTTTTCTTAGCGGATACATACTCTGCTCTAAAAGACTTCTTATTTTTCCTTTAATTGAGCTTCCCGGAATATACGGGACACCTTTAGAGTCTTTTATTACGGGATTATCCATACCTCCTATTTCTAGACTGGTCTTACTTCCACCTATTGCGAGTCCTGTTTCAAGCTTTATTTTTCCCTTTATAACTATTTTTCCTGAAAGTTTTAATTCTTCCATTTTATTCTTTACCTCCATATGCTTTATGATAACATACAATAGCCTCAAAAAATTCTTTAAAATTAGCTAAACTTGTATTATTCTTTACATTTTGAATTAAATGATCAATTACTTCTTGAAGATTTCTTAATGCTGGAAACCTTCCTCGTTGATATGCTAACTTTGGTCTTAATAGATTTAATTCATTTTTACTTTCATTAAAATCATCAGATAATCGTTTTACTGCTTGAAAAATTGCTCTTATTTGGGAAGTCGATATTCTATTATTTTTTAATTGTTTTCCGAAACTTTCACTCAACTCAATGAATCTCCCAATATCGGTCTTATTTAGAATCAAATTCGAATTTTTAATTATATCGGCTGTTAAATTATCTCTTCTTTGTTGAGAATCTTTTCCTCTATAACTCAATTTTTTTCACTTTCTTTATTTTAATTTTTTTTAATTTATTTTCTTTTTCTGGTTAAATAATCTGCCCATTTTACTGCAACAGAAATAAATTCTATATTTTTTATTTGTAAACTTGAATTTTTCTCAAATAAATTATTTTTAACTATAATTTCAAACATTAAAACAAAAAAATTGCTTAATAATTTCACTTCTTGGTCTTTCGACCTTAAAACGGTTCTTAGATAATATTTGAGCCGCCATAGTTTGGGAACATTAATTTTTCTCTCTAAAGAGTCTTCCAATAGATATCTCATCTCTTTTATTGATCTCTCTATTTTTTGAAGCATGCCTTTAGAGAAGTTTTTCTCTCTAATTAAATAGACTAAAATATCTTTTAATATAATGGCTAACTCAAATTCTGACTTTTTATTAATCCAATTTGAAAGTGTTTCCATTTTTTCAATATTATCTTTAATTTCCATTAAATCGAGTATTTGGTCTCTGATGTATCCCTCAATTTCTTTATTACTCTGAAGGATTTTTTGGTACTCATCTTCTTTTTCTAAAGTCCAATCCCATTTGAGAACAGAACCAAATATTGAGATTTTATTTTTTGTATTTGTGTTTTTATTGTATTGTTCAAAATTTTTAGCTCTTTCCAATTCACTTTCAGCATATAAAGATGCTCTTATTATAGGAAATTTAGGTGCTTCAATAAAAATTGCCGCAATTAATGTTATATCAGGATTGAAAGCGGTAAATTCTCTAAAATCACGGTATAATTTATAAGAGAATTCAATAAGTTTATCCCAAGAAC
>JAHLWE010000086.1 GCA_019058135.1 Promethearchaeota archaeon
ATATAACAATTCATGAATATTTCGGAGTTGATCTGGATATTATTTGGGAAATTATTACTAAAAATATACCTGAAACAAAACCGAAAATTGTTGATATGAATAGAAGATTGAAAGAAAATTAGTAAAAAGTAAAAATTTTTTAAATCCAGAGCAAGGCCAGCCTTTCATCAATTAAATATAAATTTTTTAGTTAATTGAATTATTAATTGGATTTTTTTTAAAATTTGAAAACTTTAGCATTCTTCAGTAATGGTTTGATTTATCTTGGGAACTTTTTATCTTGAACTTGTCTTACTCGGGAATTTTTCGATTATAACACATGTGGAATTAGTGAGTTAGCTCTTTCTTTATCTTCTTTTAGATTTTTAAATAATTCTTCTTTGCTTAATCCCCCAGACATTATAATAAGAATTTGCAGTAATTCTCCCTTATTCAATGTTCCACAGTTCCATGAGTAATTATATATTATGACTAAAAACGATTTTATAGAGGTCATTGACAAATTTATGTTGATTTCCGAGAATTTTATTGGTGTCTAAAGATAATATACGGAATTTAACAATGATACGAGAGGTAAAACCAATAATGTAATATCTTGGTTTAAAACCAAATTTTTTTTTATATTTTATACATAATTTTTCAATGTTATCTAATTTTATTCGAAATTTTTCATATTGTAAGTGCATTTTAAAAGTATAAGTATGTAAATCGGGATTACGTTTCCTCGAAAATGTTCTAAAAAAAGCCATTAAATCAGTATTTTTTTCAACTATATTAGCTATATCTGATTTCATTTTTATTCGAACATCTCCTTTATCTTGCGGGCTTTGAACCTTCTTTTTAAAATCCACATATCGTTTAATATTTCTTAATTTAGTTGTATAATTGACAATTTTAGAGGAAATAACTTCACTATTTGATTTTACAATTAATATATTGTCAGAAGTTTCAAGAATAACTTTAGTCATAGATATAGATCTTACTATTCCTTTATCAGTATCTATTTTTACAATATCTCCAATATCAAACGGTCCGATCGAGATTAAAACAAATCCAGCCATAAAATTAGCAAAAATTTCACTTGATGCAAATGCTATCGCTGTACTTGTGACACCTGTAAGGATTGCCTTATAAGTTGGATCAATAAGTTCAAATGAAGGAAATCCTTCTAGAATAAAAAAAATTACTATAATTACCGAAATCACCCTTATAATAAAATAGATTCTATTTTTTTGTTGAATAGATACCTTTTTGCTTTTATCCAGAAAAAAAGAAATAACTTTATTAATAAAAAACAGTGAAACAGCAATAATTATAATATAAACAATAGCTTCTAAATCAGAGTTAAAAATTGCCATAAATTATTTAGCCTCCCCTTTAGATTTCAATTTAAGTTCATTTTCCTTGTAAGATTCCCACCCATCAAAAACATCATCGTAATATAATTGAAAGATACATTCTTTCAGAAAATTATCTGTGTATTGCAAAATTAGCAGTGGTCTTTTAGCCATTAGATAAAATGTTACAATACATCGAAAACCGGTGGTTTCAATAACATATTCTGGTCTAATCCCAAAAATCTTTTCATATTTGTCAAAAACTGGTGATAATAAATTTTCAAGTATATTTGGATCTATTTTAGTTAATATTTCTACAGTTTTAGTATATTTTGTTATCTTTTCTTCCCTCAATAATAACTTATCAATATTCTTCAAATATTTTTTATATTTTTTCTTCTTAGTTTGAGTTTCTTCATCCATTAATCGTTCAATAGGCTTTAATTTTCTATAAGTAAATTTTTTTAAAGATTTATTTAAAACATCTTGATTTGGTATATACGTAATTACTCCATCAAACTCCTTAATTTTAGTATAATTCAATGAAACTTCATTTACTATTCCTTGAACTTCATTTGTTTCGATTAAATCACCAACATCAAATGGTTCTGTTGCCAATAATATTGCACCAGACGCGATATTGTTTATTATATTTTTTAAAGTTAAAGAAATGCCAACTACTAAAAATGCAACAAGAGATACTACAAGATCAGAAGATATTAAAAACAATAACCAGAATATGAAGAAGATCCAAACAATATTAAAACTAGCTGAAATAACAACTATGTAAATACGACGTTTTAAAACTAAATTTACTAAACGAATAAAAACAAAACGTAATATATAAATTATGACATTTAAAATGATTAAATTAACAAGAATTTGATCCCAATTTGAGAAAAAATATATCCATAATATAAATAGAGTAATTAAAATAGACAAAATTGCCTGATATTTTTTTTTCATCTTAAATTAACTCTTGTCAATTATTTAAATTTTTATTAATTCACCTTTTATTTAATACTTTAAAATTGTTACTTGATAAATATTTTTTTTGCCGTTTTAAATCAACACAGTATTTATTTTTAATTTTGAGAAAAAAAAATTTAATTTATAAAAAAGAAGATTTTTATAAAATCCAGAGCTAGGCCAGCCTTTCATCAATTAAATACAAATATTTTAATTAATTGAATCATTAATTGGATTTTTTATACTTGAAAACCTTAGCACTCTTCTGTAGTGGTTTCATTCATTTTTAAAAATTTTTCATCTTGAATTTGTCTTACTCGCGAATTTATCGATGTTAATACCTGTGGAATTAATGAGTTAGCTCTTTTTTTGCCTTCTTTTAGATTTGACAATAATTCTTCCTTGCTTAATCCACCAGATATAATAATAGGAATTTGTAGTAATTCTCCCTTATTCAATGTTCCAAAGCTCCATGCAAGTGCAGAAGTTTTATCACCAGGTTTATCTTCAATAATATTATTTAATTGAATTGATTTTGCTCGCGATAACATTTTATTGGAATTTGACACTTCAAAACTACTAGGTTGTTTAACAGAACAGAAACCCGCATAAGTATTGGTATCATCATATTGGAAAATAATTCCTTCTTCTTCATCGAATACGCCTAAATCATTATCAAATCCATCTAATCCATTGATATCAAAATCGAGAAACATATAGAAAGACACATCGTCCAATTTGAATGGAGCAATATTTTTAAACGTGAAAAAAGCGATATTATAAGGTTGTTTGAATTGAAATACATCAATATATTTTCTAATATAGATGGATTTAGAAAGATCTAAATTATTCCTTAATCTATTTGTTTCACGTATCTTCTTTTTTAAGTATTCATTGAGATCTAGATCTATAGTAACTCGATCAATTGACCCCCCCGTTTTTGTGTTTATTAACTTATAAATTGGAGTTGGCTCGACGTTTTTCAAAAGAACTGAAGCCTCAGTTCCTTTAAGATCAGATCTTTTAAATCTTAACCAAGGACCTGAAAATTCTTCCTTCCCCAGATAAAATAACCGTCTCCCCTTATATGAAATTTCTCTAATAGAAAACCCGAATAAATATCCACCGTTATCTCAAGTTATGCAAATGTTGTTAAAAAGAACTTTCAGCACTCTCTTTAATCCACCTCCAATTTTTTTTAGATAAGCCTTATATAAATAATTAATTTTAAAAATAATAAAATTTTTCATTAGAATGAAAAAAATACAATTAAATGCGCTCTATAATGCGATAAGCAATATAATTGAAAGCATCAGAAACATTTTCTCCGGTTTTTGCACTTGTTTCAATAAAATGAAAACCATACTCTTCAGCTTTTCTTTTCATATCTTCACTCGTAATTTCAATATTTTCTATTAGATCTGATTTATTACCAATGAGAACTATAGGAATCTTTTTTATGTCAGGAATTGTGTTTTTCATATCTTTATACCATTTATTTATACCATCCAAGGTTGACCTTCTTGTACGATCAAGAACAATAAAAACTGTGTTAGTCCCGTGATAGAATCTACTTCTATAGGGCGCCATCTGAGTAATTTGACCTCCAATATCCCAAATAATAAAATTTATCGTACAGTCTCCACTTAAATTTATTGATTTCTTCGATATATCAACACCAATAGTAGAGATATAACTTTCTGAAAACTTATTTTCAACATATCGCCTGATCAAACTAGTTTTTCCAACTTGAAAATCACCAGTAACAATAAGTTTAGATGTAAATTCTCCCTTTGGTAATTTCCCCTCTTTCATGTTAGCCATTACTTTTACAATTTCTGGAATTTCTATTGAAATATTTTCCTCACCATCAAGTATCCTTTTCACTTTTTCAGCGATATGTAGCGAATAGACTTTCAATTTGATGTCAGGAATATCTTTAAAGCAAATACTGGTTAATATTGCATCGGTTCCAGCACCACAATATGCGAATTTTTTATCTTCTGTTGATGTAATATTAAAAAATCCTGCTTTAGATCTAAACTCCTTTTTAATTCTTTCAAAATAAGAATCAATTAGACCTGTCGTTGCACCAATTACAGTATCATCTTCGTCTGCATTTTTCATCTCAGAAGCAATGATGAATCCGTTTTGATCAACTACTGCAACAGCAATGAGATTAAGATCCGCTCGATAATTTTTAAGAATTGTTTGTAATTTTTTGATATCCATATTAAATTTGTTTATTTTAAGTATTTTTTTTTAAAATCAAGAAAATAATAATTTTAACTATTTTATTTATTTGTATTTTAGTTTATTATAATTTTTTTCTAATGTTTTTATTATCTTATCAATAATAAACCAATTAAAATGCTAAAAATTTCAAACGAGTATTTTTTGGATTAAATTTATCAAAATATTTATAATGTATAGTGATTAATAGATTTATATTATTAAATTTGAACATTCTATTTCTCTTTTTTTAAAAATATTGTATATTTTATAACATATTTTTGGATTTCTATCATTAATCTTTATAATATATTTGTTTTTTATAATAATTTAAAATTTCCTTCAAAATAATTAAAAAAGTAAAAATTCGAAACTATTTATTAAAAAGAATGTACGATCTCAGTAATTTCCATAAAATTGTATAAGGAGTTCATTAATAATTAAGAAAAGTATATATATAATTACACAAAACTATTAAATAGAAGAATTTAAAATAATGAAAATATAAAAATTAAATAAATGTAAAAGATATTTTATCAAAAATAATAAAACTCTTTAATATTAAAAGAGTTTTAAAAAAAATATGCAATAATTGTATTTGTGAATTTCCTAAATAATATTTAATCAAAAATTAATAGAATTAAGTTTGATGGGTATGTTAAAGGTAGATTTTGAATTTCGTAAAGAGATTGTAAAAGAAGATTTTTCCTTAAATTATTGTTATCAATGTGGAACATGCTCAAGTGCGTGTCCTGTTGCTTTAGCTACTGAAGGTGAATATAATCCTCGAAAAATTATCGAAGAATCATTATTAGGTCTGAAAGAATTATTAATAAAAGATCAAAAGCCAAATGTATGGTTATGTAGTACATGCCAGATGTGTGTAGAGGAATGTCCTCAAAACGTATTTTTAACAGAAATATTTGATATTCTAAAAAATAAAATTGTTCAAACAGGAAATTATCCCGAAGCTTATAATATTCAAGGAAATGCAATTTTAGAGTATGGTTTAGCCATTCCTTTAACTACGCCTATAATTAGACGAAGAGAGCAACTAGGACTTCCGATTGTTGAATCTGCAAATATAGAAGAAATAAGAAAATTATTAGTAGCAACTGATTTTGAAAAAAAAATTAATACAAATGGATATTCAAAAACTGGAAAAGGAGAAAAGTGAAAGAAAATGACTTATAAATATTTTTTTGGATGTGTTATTCCAGGAAGACTTCCTTTTTTGGAGGCTTCTGCTCGAAAAACGTTTGAAAAACTTGGCATTGATGTATCTGACCAAACTCAATATTCATGTTGCCCTGATCCGACAGGAGTTGCTGCATTAGATCAGAAAAGTTGGCTAGCCTTAGGAGCCAGGAACTTAAGTCTTTATGAGAATGATAATAGTGACGTATTGAGTCTCTGTTCTGGTTGTACCGAAACTCTTAAATCTGTTCAACACATTTTAAATAACGAACCCGAAGAAAAAGAAGAAATTAATTCTATTTTAAAAAAAATTGGCAAAAATTATCAAGGTAATATTAATGTAAAGCATTTTGCTCAAGTATTATATGAAAATCTTGATGCAATCACAGAAAATGTAGTTAAACCCTTGACAGACTTGAAAGTTGCATGTCATCCTGGTTGCCATTATCTTCGACCTTCTGAAATAATGCAATGGGATGATCCATTTGATCCATTTACATTGGATAAAATTGTTGAAAGTATTGGAGCCGAACCTATGGATTATGATTTAAAGAAAGATTGCTGTGGGAATCCACTTGAAAAAAGTGACAAGGATTTATCTTTAAAATTATTACAAAATAAGCTTGAAAGCATTAAAAATTCTGGTGCTGATTGCTTAGTTTGTGTTTGCCCGGCATGTTACCAACAATTTGATTTTAATCAAAGAGAAGTTAATAAAAGTTATAATACCGATTATAATTTTCCAGTTTTCTATGTAACTGAATTGGTTGCTCTTGCACTTGGTTTTAATGCTGATGAGCTCGGATTAAAATTCCACCGGATTAGAGTATCTGATATATTACAAAAACTTAATGTATAAAATATGAAGTTCCCTTTGATCTTTTTTATAAAGAAAATAGCAGAATAAAAAGGTGATTTATAAAATTAAAAAAAATGGGTTGATAATCTATAGAAGATTTAAGATATAAGAATACATTGGTAAAAGATATAAAAACCTTTCAGAATCTTGAAGATGAAGTTATTACCACTAATAATTGCTGTGCTTGTGGAGCTTGTATTGCTTATTGTATTAGTCAAGGTTTTGATGTCATTAAAATGGAAGAATATACGCCGAAATTTATTTCAAATAAGAATGCCGATAATTGTAAAGAATGTGGAGTTTGTTATTATATATGCCCCCAGACAAAACCTTTATTAGAACAAATAACCACTAAATATCAAATTGAAGATGAACTTGGATATATAATAGATTATATTGCTGCAAAAACAACAAATGAAAAAATAAAGGAATTTGGACAAGATGGAGGGGTAGTATCAACAGCTTTAACTTATTTATTTGAAAGAAATAAAATTGATGCCGCTATTGTTTCAGAAAAAGATGAATATTGGAATCCAATACCAAAAATCATTTACAATAAAGAAGATTTAAAAAAATCCGCTGGTACAAGATATAGTATTTCGTCCAACATTATACCATTAAAAGATATATATAATATTGCTCAAGAGATAATTAAAGAAAAAAAACATATATATGATGTTAATCAATTACGAATAGCATTTGTTGGAACCCCATGTCAGTGTAGAGCCATTAGAAAAATGCAATTTTTAAACATTAGTCCTTCCCATTTAATTGAATTCGTTATTGGCTTGTTTTGTATGGAAAATTTTGACCACGAAAAATTATTTGAAATTGTAAAAGATGAAACCAATCTCGAACCATTAAATATCTCAAAAATGAACATAAAAAAGAATTTTCTTATAACTTCTAAGGATAATGACTTAAAAGAAGTTGAACTTAAGAAATTTGATGATGCCGTAAGAAATCATTGTCATTTATGCGATGAATTTACGAGTAAATTTGCAGATTTTAGCGTCGGAGGATCTGGAGCTCCAAGAGGCCACTCCTCAATAATAATTAGGACAGAAATGGGTCAAGAAGTAATAGATTCCTTAATCTCAGAGGGATATATTGAGAAATATTCTATTCCTGCCGACCAAAAAAGTTCTGAATGGAAAAATAAAAAACTCAATTTGTTCAAAAGAATGAATATGAATAAAATTAATAAAAATAAATAAAAGACAGGTGTATTATTTGGAAAGAAATTCAAGCAATGTTCTCATTATTGGAGCAGGAATTGCTGGTATTCAAGCAGCTTTGGATTTAGCTGATATAGGAGTTAAAGTACATTTAGTTGAAAAGAGACCTTGTATTGGAGGGAAAATGGCACAATTAGATAAAACTTTTCCTACTCTTGATTGTTCTATATGCATTTTAGCGCCGAAATTATCAGATTGTTATAGACATCCAAATATTACGCTCTATACCCTTTCAGAAGTTCAAAAAGTAGATGGATCTGAAGGAAACTTTTTGGTGGAAATTCTCAAACATCCACGTTATATTAAGGAAGATATCTGTACAGGATGTGGAGACTGCGCGAAAATATGCCCAGTAAGGGGTATTTTAAATTATTTTGATGCAAATCTAGTTACTCTTGCTGCAGCGTACATTCCTTTTCCTTCAGCCGTCCCTCCAATTTATCTTATTGATAGGAAAAGATGTGTATATTTGACACACGGGATTTGTGTGTTATGTACCAAAGCTTGCGATGCAGAAGCAATAGATTTTACACAAAAAGATATTATAATAAAATTAAATAATATTAGTTCTATAATTATCGCATCTGGATTTAATTTAATAGAAGATATTAATCCGCTAAAAAAATATGGTTATAAAAAATATCGTAATGTAGTTACTGCTTTAGAGTTTGAGAGATTAATATGCGCTTCAGGTCCTCAACAAGGACATTTAAGAAGATTGTCAGATGGTATTGACCCTAAAAAAATCGCTTACATTCAATGTGTCGGTTCAAGAAATATTAAAGATAAAAAATATTGTTCCTCTATTTGTTGTATGTATACTACAAAAGAGGCGATGATAACCTATGAACATGATAATGAAGTAGAATCCTATGTTTTTTACATCGACATGAGAGCAGGGGGAAAGGGTTTTCAAAAATTTCTTGAAAGAGGAAAAGCTGAGTGTAATATAAATTATATAAAAAGCAAAATTGCCAAGATTAAAGTTGACGAGAATGAAAACCCAATAATAATTTATGAAGATTTAAACGATGGAAAAATAAAAGAACTAAAAGTAGATCTAGTGGTTTTAGCTACATGTATAATTC
>JAHLWE010000087.1 GCA_019058135.1 Promethearchaeota archaeon
AGTAAAAGATGTAGTAGGAGGCGATTATTGTATCGCTGGTGGTATACTCTCATCGCTCCTCATTAGAGGAACGCCCGAACAAGTCAAAAAACACATGGAAGAAACAATAAAAAAGTACAAACCTGGCGGAGGCTATATAGTTTAAACGGAATTCAATTGTATGGGCGACGCTAAAATTGAAAACGTAAAAGCGATGACTGAGGCTTTAATGGAATACGGAAAAAATTAATTAATTTAAATTTTTTTTTTTTTTTTTTTATTTAAAGCAAACTAAGCCAAATCTAAATGAATATTTATTGGAGGGATATTCAACATCTAAATTCAGTTCGCGTAACGTCCTTATAACTTCAATCCCTACAGCTTCCATAGAATATCTTATCATTCTTGGAAAACGGCATAGTTCGCCAGAATCAAAGGTGCAATTTCCCGCGTTTTGAATTTTACAGTATTTGTATGTCCCATCATACAAAAGAAGTCGTTTTTTATACTTTTTATTATATTGGGATAAGAATTTATCGAATTCAGTTTCCAAACCATTTAATTCGAAACTTTTGGTGAGTAAAAATATATTTTTAATGAAAAATTCTGATCTGTTTGTCCTTTCCTTTTCTTTCTTAATATATTCTTCCAGATCAAATGTAGAGTAGATTAAATAAAATTCTGTGTAAGTTGACATAGCTTTTTCAAGATAAGGTGAATTTGGAGGACAACTCCACGAATGACCATAAAAAGGACACTTAAAACTAGGTGAAATACACATCTCCTGAACTTTAGGATCGAAATAAATATCGTCATATTTTATTTGAACGAAAGGCATCTTCAGATGGAGTAAACTTCAGAAAATATTAAATTTAATTATTTAAAAATATTAGATTTATTTAGTCTCTAATTTTTATTTTTATAAATTAAAGTGAATATTATACCTAATGGATTCATTTGATCGTATTATTGCTGCTTTGAAAGGTCGTTCAGTTGATCGACCACCAGTATTTCCCCAAATCGGGGATCATGCGGGGATTATAAATGGGCTAACTTATAATAGTATGTATAAAGATGCGAAAAAAGCTGCAAAAGCTCATTTAAGAGCATTGGATTTGTATGGTTATGATATAACAACAATTCAGGTTGAACCAAGCTGGCCGGTTGCCGAAGCTTGTGGTGCAGAAGTTACTTATCTGTCTAATAAAAATCCCTGGATTACCAAATACGTGATTGAATCAGAAAGCGATTTAGAAGGATTAGAGATACCAGATTTCATGTTAACAGAAAGTACAAGAGTTTTGATTGAAGGTACACGAATTCTTGCCAAGGAAGCTAATGTTCCTGTAGCAGCTTTCATGACGGGTCCAATATCTTTTAGCTTACAGCTAATGCCTTATAAAGCTTTGATCAGAAGGCTAGTAAAAAACCCTAATTTTGTACACCAATTAGTCAAACGAACTATTGAAATAATTAAGGAGTACATTTATGTTTTGAAAGAAGCTGGAGCAACAATCTTTGTAATCTGTGAACATGATCTTCAGATGTTGAGACCTACTCATGTAAAAGAATTCAGTATAGATTATCTACCTGAGATCCTTAATGTGTATGACTATAATATCCTTCATATGTGTGGAAAGATAACGCCACATCTAAATGTTGTTGCGGGTTACCTTAAAAAAATTGATAGGTTAAATACATTGAGCATTGGACCATATGTTGACATTACTAAAACCCAAGAATTGTTTGATCATAAGATAGGTGTGGCTGGAAATATTGATCATGTTAAATTACTTCCATCTGGCACACCAAAAGAAATTGAAGTAGCAGTTCACGCAGCTTTAAATGCAAGTAGAGGTGATCCACGCTTTATAGTCGCACCAGGATGTGAAATTACTGGAGACACACCTATAAAAAACGTAAAAGCTTTTGTACACGCTGTAAAGACATATTTCGACTAAACCAAAATAGTTTTAATATATGATTTAAGTTCGTGAAAGAGTGGTTTCACGATCAAAATGAAGTTAAAACAATAAAACACAATTAGATTTGAAATTTAAGTTTTTTAGGATAAGACTTCTAAGATTTTCGTTAGTATCCTAGCTTTTCCACCAGTGCTATTATATTCATTTGCAGCTATGTTTTAAAGCAATATCAAATTAAAATTACTTTTTTTCTTTCTTTTTTCTTTTGTTTTAATGTTAATCACAGGTTAATCCATATAAATTAGATGTAGATGATATTTTAAAGCCCAATTTTGAATAAAGTCCAAGGGCAAGGTTTGTTTTCTAATGTAACATCTAAAAAAACCACTTTAAACCCATTTTTTATTAAAATACTTAAACTCAATTTTAATAGATTCTTTCCTAATCCTTTATTTCTATATTTGGGTTTAATTCCTAACGATCTTATTTCCGCTTGTTTACCATCAGGATTTACAACTACAAATCCTATAACGTCTCCGCCTTTCATCAGGACTACTGAAGCGTCTTCAAAAATCGGTTTAGATGTATCAAAATATTTATTTACCATAACTTGTTTCTGTGCTTCATCAAGATCGAGAAATATTGTATCCTGGCTTGTGTTAAATACTTCATAGCCACAATCGACTAAATCGTTCAAATCAGCATCTTTAATTGATTTAAGATCAATATTTTCAGGAAAGGGAAGAGGTTCAAATTCTTTATTTTTAAGAGTTAATTCCATAACTGCTACTTCTGCGATTCGATAAAAATTTAATGCTTCAAACCATTTAAAATATTATTACCATAAATAAATAACTTCAAAAAATTTAGTAAATTAAAAATAATCGGTTAATTTTTCAAATGCATGAAAAATTAAAAATTCACCTCTTTTTTTATTATCGATACTTTACTTCCCCAATTAATTAATTGTGCTAATTCAGGTGAAATTAAATCTTTTAATGTAAAATCTCCGCTTATATTCCTTTCTATCCGAATATCATCTAATAATGTAGGATGGTTGCGAACGATTAAAATCCCTCGTATCCACCTTTCGAAGGAAGCTAAGGTTTTTGGACCATTTAACCTG
>JAHLWE010000088.1 GCA_019058135.1 Promethearchaeota archaeon
GTTACCGTTCCATCTTTACTAAATACAGGTCTTAATGCTTGCAAAGCTTCCATAGTTAAACCAGGTCTAAAATGTTCATCTTTATCAAATATATAGGTTTTTTTCCTTGTTTTTACTTCAATTGGGATAATTTCATCTTTAAACCTACCAGATACTGTTGCCTTTTCTGCATTATTATGAGACCTTAAAGCCGCTTCATCTTGCATTTCACGCGTGATTCCATATTTTTCAGCACAACTTTCTGCAGTAAGACCCATAATATAACCAGGTGGAGCAAAAATTTTACTGCCGGCATGCAACCCTTCCATCAGTCCACATTTTGCTTCCGTATTTCTTAATCTTGCTCCAAATCGCAAGGAGGGGATGTAATACGGAACATTACTCATTGATTCAACACCACCCGCTAAAACAACCTCGGCATAACCCATTTGGATATCAACCATTCCGGCTCTTATGGCTTCCATAGCAGATGTACAGACTCTATTAATTGTCATAGCCGGTACTGCTTGTGGAATTCCTGCCATAAGCGCACCTACTCTTGCAGGATTCATTTCTTCTTGATGTTCCATGCAACACCCTGATTTTATATCGGAAATGATGAATGGATCAATTCCAGTGGATTCAACACAATCCTTTATCACAATGCTTAGTAATTTTCCCGCATTATATGGTAAAAGACCTCCACCAAAAGCACCGATAGCAGTTCTTTTAGCATAACATATAAAAACATCTTTTCTTTCCATTAATATCATCTACTTAGAATTATTATCTTTAAGATTCGACTTAATTTTTTAATTGAATTATGTGATAGAATTAAAGATAAGGTTATCAATTTTATTAAATTTATATAAAATTATTAAAATAATTTAATAGATATTGTTTATGCGAAGTTTGAAACAGGTCCCTTATTCGCACAGGTTGAAACCGGCAACCCCTATCTAATAGATTTCAAATGAAATCATCTTCGATTACTTTTTTAAGAGTATTTAAAGTGCCATTTGCGTCAGTATTTAAAAAAAATTAGACTCTTTAAATAATATTTTCTTTGTTCTGTTTCCAATGCGATTTTTCTGTTTTCGTTCTGATTCTAATTAAAACCTCCTATATTTTTATTATAGAAAGATCAATAACTTTTAAGATATAATTTAAACGAGCCTTAGGATTTTTAATAAAATCTATGATGATATTATTATTTTTTAATTTAAAGAAAAAAAATGTGTTGTTTTCAATGAGATTTCAAGTGAGTTGTTGTTGTTTTTTCATTGAATCCTACTTTAAAATTTTGCACCCTTGGTATAAATTATCTTGGAATCCATTTTGGAACTTTCTTTTTATAATCTAAATATTCCTCCCCGAATATCTTTTCAAGATCCTTCTCTTCATAGGTTGCCATAATATTATAGGGAATGAGGATAAAGAACCAAAGAATAATACAAATAATCGATATTGATAAAAGATAAATGCGATATAAATTAAAATAATACCAAGATACATAGGATGACGAACATGAGCAAAAATACCATTTGTTATTAGTGTAGGAGACTCCTGCTCTCTATGAAATAAAGCTTTACTCACTAATCTCATTAATGTAAAAGAGATAATCAGTACAATTATGAATATAATTATTCGAATCACTTCAAGGATAAATAAGTTAAGTCCTGTTGAGAATTGAAAAATAAAAGTATCTAGCATCCATATTATTGTAAAAATAATTGGAAGGATGGTATGTATAAGATGCGCGCGAGGGAACTCTTTACCTACGGGAGGTTCATGTTTTTCTTTCAATTTGTATTCACCAATTTATTTTAAAATTCTTTAATTTTGGATTTAAATTCTTTTTCCATTTTACAATTTTTCAATTTAATTTTTTTAAAAAATTTTCAAATTGTTTTTTATAATAAAATTGTAATAAGAGTATATTTTATTAAACCTTGATTATACTATATTTGGAAATATAAAGAAAATTAAAATAAGGTCTTAAAGTTGGCTCAACCCAAAAAGAAAAATAAAAAGAAAACGAGGAAAGTGAGCGAACAAGTATCTCTTTCTTCATTTATTGAAAAAAAAAAAACTAAAAAAGAAATTATTGAAAAAGAACAGCCGCAAATGGTTACTAAAGAGCAAATCGAAAGGGAAATTCTAGGAATAAAGGAACAACCAAAAACTGTTGCAAAAAAAGAGATTAATGATATAGAATCTGAGGAAAAAGTGTCAAAAAAAGAGACATTAGGAGAGATTCCTAAAAATCAATATTATGAACCTAAAGCCACAAATTTTGGATTACTTGAAAAAAATACTCAATTCAAAAAGAAGGAAAGAGAATCTGGAGAAGCTGCTTATGTTAGGTTTTTGATTGAAAATGGGAAGACCACCACGAATTTAGAAAATGGGGTTTTACTAGATGTTGATTACGATGGAGGGCAAAATAAGGCATACTGTAAATTTTATGATTTAGAATCAAATCAGATCAAAATTTGGATTGATACAACTGGTCATACACCTTACTGTTTAAGTAAAAGAAGCAAAACAGAACTTGATAACGATATTGATCTAACGAATTTCGATGGATTTGTAAGAAATGAGACAGTTAAACGATATGATTTATTACTTGATAAGGAAATTGAAATGACAAAAGTCTACGGAAAAACACCCACAAGTATCGGTGCTCGAGGAAAAGCTATAAGGGATATTCTAAAAAAAGAAAATGCTTGGGAAGCTGATATTAGATATCATCAAAATTATATTTATGATGAAGGATTAATACCAGGATTGATTTATGAAATAAAAAATAATAAATTAATTAAAAAAGATTTTAGCGGAAGTACAAAGGAGACAATTGAAAGAGCGAAAGAACTTTCAGATATCTTTAAAGATGAGAGTAAAGCACTAAAAGATTTTGCTAATAGGTATCTTGAGATTTTTAATACGCCCATTATTGATTTAAAAAGGGTTGCGATTGATATCGAAATAAATATGAATCCTGATGAGAAGAGAATACCAGATCCAAGTAAATCTAAAAACAGTATTATTAGTATATCTTTTGTTGGGATAGATGGATTAAAAAAGGTCTATGTATTAGAAAGAGAAGGTTTTTTAATGGGAGAAAAAATTCAGGATACTCCCAATGACTTGGAAATTGAATTTTTTAAGGATGAAAAGGATTTGCTGATAGAAACTTTTCGAATCATGTGGAAATATCCCGTAATTATAACATTTAATGGTGATAATTTTGATCTTAATTACTTATTCCACAGAGCAAAAAAGCTTAAAATTCCTGAACCATTAAATCCTATTCTTGTTAGAGCCGGATTTGGACCTATGCGGAAGGCAGAATGTAATTTAAAAAAAGGATTACATATTGATTTATATAGCTTTTTTTCGAATAGGAGTATTAAAGGCTATGCCTTCGGAGGGGCATATGAAAGGAACTCTTTAGATCTGATAACGACGGCTTTATTGGGTGAAGGAAAATTTAAACATGAGGAAGAAATTCACGAAATGACATATAATCGACTTATTTTTTATAATTATAAAGATTCAGAAATTACATTGGAATTAACAAGGTTCAATGATTCAGTAGTAATGAACCTTATTACAATCCTTCTAAGAATATCAAAAATGCCTCTTCACGATTTAATTCGACACCAAATTTCCGCTTGGATAAAAAATATATTTTATTTTGAACATAGACAAAAAAATTATCTAATCCCGAAAAAAGCGGAAATAAGTGAATTAAAAAAGGGAGGGATCTCGCAATCAATTATCGAAGGGAAAGGATTTCAAGGTGCCATGGTTATTGACCCTGTCCCTGGAATACATTATAATGTAGTGGTTCTAGATTTTGCTAGCCTTTATCCTTCAATTATAAAAGAATATAACCTATCATACGAAACAGTTCAGTGCCCCCACGAAACTTGTAAAGAAAATTTAATAAAAGGAATTCACTATCATGTATGTAAAGAAAGAAATGGTATATTCTCTTATGTAACTGGGTTTTTCAGAGAGGTTAGGGTAAAATATTTTAAACCCAAATCTTCAGATAAGTCCATACCTTTAAAACAAAGAAATATTTATAGAGTGCTCCAACAAGCACTAAAAGTGTTTATTAACGGCTCCTATGGGGTATTTGGAAGTCAAAATTTTCCCTTATTTTGTTTACCTGTTGCAGAAAGCACAACTGGAATTGGTCGATATTCGATTCAATCAACTGTAAATAAAGCACGAAGTCTTGGAGTTGAGGTGCTTTATGGAGACACAGATAGCGTCTTCTTAGATAATCCAACAAAAGAACAATTAGAAGAAATCTCAGATTGGAGTAAGAAAGAATTAGATTTAGATTTAGAAGAAGAAAAAACTTATCAATTTTTAGCACTATCAAAACGAAAAAAGAATTATATCGGAGTTTATACAGGTACAA
>JAHLWE010000089.1 GCA_019058135.1 Promethearchaeota archaeon
ACCCTATCATATATCCGGTCTTTGATTTCATTTCAAATTCTTTAGGAACACCAACCTCTGTTTTTAAAAGACCTCCTGTTTTACAACAAATACTTGTCACATCAAAATCATACCGTTCAAGAATTTCTACTACTTTCTTGGTTTCATTCATTAATCCGACACAAAATACGATACCTAATTTTTTATATCCTTGAAGTTTGGCAAATTCAATAGTGTCTTTCAATCTTGGCCACTTAATATAACCCGTTGCTTCAACTATTGACGCATTTTTTGTGATTTCTTTAATTTCATCAACTTCTTCATATATTTTTTTTGCTTTTTCCAAAATTTCTGGGGCGATTCTCATAGGGCAATTTTCAATTTCTAGTCGATTAAATGTACAAGGAGCTATTGCCTTTTTACTCAAATGACAAGTATATTTCCCCATAATTTATATCCTCCTTATAATAAAATATTTGAGATAATAACAATGATTGAGTTTAATTTTTAACTTAAAAAGAAAAAGATAATAAGATCACTTAAGCATTTCTTAAATTTCAATATATGTAAAGCAAATTAAAAAAAAAAAAGAAAATTATTTTTTTAATTTGTATCTTCGAAAAGATTGACTAGCCTCCACCGATTATTGGGAAAATTGCTATAATATCCCTATCCATGAGAATGAAATCATTTTTTTGACGTTTTCTATTAACCAAGGTTATCAACCTTTTCTCTTCGTTAGGTATTTTAAACTTTTCAATAATAGAGTTTACATCGCTACCTTTTGATAAATCAATCACTGATTTAGCCGCTCCATATTGTCTTAAATCGGCAAATAATTTAACTGTAACGGAAATCAAATTATTCATCGTTATCTTCCACCTTCTTAAAGTACCATTTATATAGTAATCCCATATTTTTTGGGAAAATCGCAACTCTATCTCCATCTTTAACCTTTTTACGAAGTCCGGAAAATATTCTATTTACAAAAATATGGCTTGTTTCACTTTCTTCTATACCGATTTTTTTAAAAATATCACTTACTAATTTTATCTCTGTACCATCGATATCAAAGACACTTGGAGCACCTTTTGAATAATTGTGTTGTGGTAATATTTTCCTCAGATCTCCATACAATCTTACCTGTATAGGCATTTTTTATGAGCTCTTAAAACTTGAAAACACTGTCCAGTTCTTCATCTGAAACATTGAAAACTTCATTATCTGGCGGAAATTTTTCTTCTTTCATGAATTCAGGAAGTCTATCGTCTAAAGATGTGAACCCAGCTGCTTTATTGAATTTAATTTCAGTTTCAATGACTTGCATTCCAATTGTGGGGATATCATCTAATGTTAAACTTGTCCCTAACACACCATTAACTGATTCTACAACACCTTCCAAACCTTCAACAATATCAAGGATCGCAAAAGCTATGAATAGACAGTAACCTGTCGAATCCACAACAGCTGTAGCTACTTGTAAGTTGCGGGAAAGTTCTGCCTTTTTAGTATCCAAACGATCAGCTTCACCTCCTACGCCCATAATTTCTGTAGCTATTGCATATCCAGCAGTATGGTCCGCTCCCATAGGAGTGGTTGCATAGGTGACCCCTATTCCCTTTATAGCTCTCGGATCATAAGCAGGCATAGATTGACCTTTTACAGTGGGGATTCTCGTTACTCCAAAAGCTTTACCAGTAAATTCTGTTCCATTAGCTAATATCCTGCCGGTGGGTGTTTTATTGCGAATTTCCTCTAAAAGTTTTAAAGCTGCTTTTCCATCTCCGAAATCAGCTAATCCTCCTTCCATAGCTACAGCGAGAGTAGTACCTGTCTCAATTGTATCTAACCCGAGATCATTACATGCGCGATTGAGTTCGCCTATGGTATCCAAGTCATAGATTTCGCAGTTTGGACCTAATGCCCAAACAGATTCATATTCTAGAACCCCAACAGGATCTTTTCCATTAGGTTTTGTCCAAACCTCAGAACACCGAATAACGCACCCTGTATGACAACTATGAGGACGTACTCCACCTCTTTTCTTTATTTCCTCAGCTTTTGCCTCTCCAGATACTTTTTCGGCTCTTTCATCTTGTCCTCGTGAAAAATTCCTCTGAGGTAATCCACCATTTTCATTTATAATGTTGATTAAGACACTTGTACCGTAAGTATTGAGAGCTCCACCTGGCTTAGTCACATCATGATCTCCAAGTGCTTTGAGGAGCTTTGCTGTACCCTTTTTAAAGACTTCTTCATTCTTGATTTCTACTCCTGGAGCACCAGTTTCATCAACAACTATAAATTTCAAACCCCGAGAAGCCATGACGGCTCCAAGTCCACCTCTTCCAGCATATCTACTAGGTAATCCTTCTGGGTCATTAAAACATAGTCCTGAATTACCTCCAAACAACTCTGCAGCTATACCAACACCACAGATACCAATTTTTTCTCCGAATTCTTTGCGCAAATCCTTATATACCTCATAGAGCCCCTTTCCTATCCACTTATTTGCTTTAATAAATTCAGTTTTATCATTTGTAATTTTAAGAAGATAATAATCTTTTCCTTCAGTTTGTCCCTCTATAATAATTGCTCCAATACGCATCCTCCCAAGCATCTGTGCAAAATTTGTTCCCACATTGGCTTCTTTTATTCCCCCAGTTAAAGGAGACTTACCTCCAACGGAAAGACGACCGGAACTTGGAGCATTTGTCCCGGTAACAATCCCTGGAGCCAATACAACCTTATTATGAGGTCCTAACGGATGACAAGTTGGGGGGACTTCTTCTGCAACAATTGTCGAAGTAAGACCGCGTCCACCCAGATATTGATATTTCTCTGGCAAATCTTCATAATTTGTTTCAAGCTTTTTCATATTTACTCTTAAAATTTTCCTAGGCATAATTTACACCTTTTTTTTTTAATCTAAAATTTTTTTTAAAATAATATTTTTTAGCGTTTACTGAAAATATCTTAAAGATATATATATTTTATTTATAGTTAAATACGTCATGTATGAAGAAACATATTGAAAACATATAAAAATCTTGAATCAAAATACATCTTGTATCCACTGGAAAAAGGTAAGGTATCCACCAATCCACATTGGTGCAGTTAAGTGAATATATAAGAGGCTGAATATAAAACCAAACACTATTCCGAAAATTATATCCAGTGGATAATGCATACCTAGCGTTATTCGTGTTAAACCCATTGCACATGCTATAATAATACCCGCCAGTAAAATTATCCATGAATTAAAGTAAAAAGCAAACACATAACTAAAGAAAAAAGTAAATGTTATATGGCCCGAAGGGAAAGCTTTTTTTGCTTTAGTTATTTTATCTCTTTTTTGAATTGATTGGTCTTTTAACTCAACATAAGGTCGTTTTCTCTTTACTATCACATATCTTATTATAATATAAAAGAAAAAAGTCTGGTCAAACCCTCCCGATACCAGCGAGAACAAATAATAATCTCTAATGATATAATTTACAATGAGAATTACAATGGAAACACCAATTAAAAAGTAAAGATTACCAAAAAATGATATTAACCTTGCAACTATCATATATTTCCGGGATAACTCATTTCTGTACAGTTTTAAAAATGTCCTTTTATCCCAATCCAGAAGTTTATCAAATGAATTTCTTAGACCCATTTTATCTAAATATTAAAATCTTTTTTCCCTTTAAATTTTTTTTAATTAATTTTTAATGATTAAGTCAAAAAATAAATAATTATTTGGAAATTTATAACCTATCCATTTTAAATAAAAAAAAAACTAATAATTCATTACATATTAATTAATTAAAAGAAAATAAACAAGAAATAATAACTATTGAACGTGAAACAAATGAAAATTTGGTATGAATCGTATTTTAAGGACCCAAAAAGAGAACCAGTATTAATTGATTATATTCGAACTCCTATTGGGAAGAGAAGGGGTAAGATTATTCGTTTAAGAGGGGATGATTTAATCGTACATTGTTATCGGACTTTATTGGAGCGAAATAAATTTGATCAAACTCTTATTGATGATTCTATAGTTGCTTGCTGCACCCAAATTGGCGAATGTGGTATGGATATTGCAAGAAATGCTGCTTTAGCAGCTGGATTACCTGTGAAAGTTCCTGGTATGACAATTAATCGTCATTGTGCCTCAGGCTCTCAAGCAGTGCTCTCAGCTTGGCAAGCAATAGCCTCAGGTTATTGTGATTGTATTCTAGCTGGTGGTATTGAGGTTCAAAATAGATATCCAATCATGGAGGATCTTAAAATCTTTAGAGATGGTAAAGTTATCATGGTTAGCCCACATAAAGAAATTGTACAGAATCCAGAAATAAAAGCAAGTGCAGAAAAATACAAACAAGGAATTCAAACACAAATCTCGGCTGCAGATCTGATGGGTCGAATTTGGGAAGAGAAAGCGGGATTCACTCGGGAAAGAATGAGAGAAGAACTTGATAGAATTTCTTTAGACTCCCATAAGAAAGCGTGCTCAAATTACGATAGAAGGGGTAAAGAAATTGAACCAATATGGGCTCCTAAACTGGATGAGAATGGAGAACCAATTTACGATGAAAATGGAAATGTGGCACAAGATAGTATCACGTCTGAATTAGTTGAAAAAGATGAAGGTCCAAGACCAAACACTTCCTTTGAAATATTACAAAAATTAAATGTCTTAGGAAGTAAAAGGAAAGGGTTATTAACTGCGGGAAATAGTTGTCCGACTTCTGACGGAGCTGGAGCACAATTGTGGATGTCAAGATATTTAGCGGAAGAATTGGGTTTTAAACCTAGAGCCTCAATTGTTTCCTCTGCAGTGATTGGATGCGATCCGATTACAATGCTTGAAGGACCAATACATTCTATGCCAATAGCGTTAGAAAGAGCCGAAGCAACATTTGATGATATGGATTTTATCGAAATTAATGAAGCGTTTTCCACGGTTGTTTTTGCATGTTGCCATGATCTAGGAATAGATTGGCGGGATGAGCGATTTAATGTATGGGGTGGTGCCATCGCTCTTGGCCATCCTACAGGGTTTACGGGTAATCGATTAATAGGCACAAATTTGCAACAACTAGAACAATCCAATAAAGCCTACGCAATAAGTTCGATGTGCGTTGGATTTGGAATGGGACAAGCGACAATTATAAAAAGAGAGTAAATATTACTCAAATCATCTTATTTTTTTTAATTTTTCTTCTTTTAATCTATATTTCATCAATAAAAAAAAGAGAAAATGTGCAGGGAGGGAGATTCGAACTCCCGAAGGCCTACGCCACTGGATCTTAAGTCCAGCACCTATAATCAGTCTTGACCCATATTCAAGTTTTATATTGACCAGGCTCGGTTATCCCTGCAATACTGCTGTTGATTATGAAAATATTATTCTTATTTAAAATGTTGTTTATTTAATTTATAATTATTTTATATTCGATCTTTAAAAATTATTTCTAGTTAAAATATCATTAATTCAGTTAAAATTATTTAGAAATGCCTTTTGAGATTGTTAGAAAATAAATTCAAATAAAAAAATAGTTGCTTAAATTTCTTAAAATTCTTTAAATAAATTTCTGACTTTTAAGAATGAGTTAATAAGTGATATAAATCGAATTGGATTTAGAACAAAAGAAAGTCCACGTGTTTTTATAATTCGGGAGGCCAACCCTTTCCAATTATTGAAATGCTTTAACTTTCTAAAAGAGTAATGTAATAGATCATACAAATTTCTTGGACTTAATTGATATGTTTTGATAACAGGGTCAAATACCGTATATTTCGACCAATCTTTAGTGATAACTAAATTTTTTGCTTCTAGGTCCTTCAAAGTTTCGCATCCGGGAAATGGTGTTAATAAACAATAACTAACTATATCCACATCGACATTTTTCATGAATTGAATTTCTTTTTTAATATCCATTTCAGTTGCGTTCAAATCAACCCCAATTATTAAGTTTCCGATAACAATAATATCATTTTCATGTAAAATTTCTAAAGCTTTTAAGACTTGAGAGAAATTAAATCCTTTTCTTACTTCTTTTAATGTTTCTTCATTTATGCTCTCAATTCCAATAAAAACAACCCAAAATCCAGCTTCTGCCATTTTCTTTACCATATGAGGTGATTTCACTATAGAATCTACTCTAATTTGTGCAAAAAATTTAAAATCACTAATTTCCTTATTTCTTTTACATTCAATAATTCTTTCACATAATCTTTCAATTCTTTTGGTATTGGCGGTTAAATTATCATCCACAAAGAAAATATCAGAAATTTTTCTGTTGTGCGATATTATTTTCAACTCTGTAATTATTTTCTCAATTGGTCGTGGGCGCCATAATCCATTATTAAAAATATGAGTGGTGCAAAACATGCATGTATAAGTGCATCCTCTTGAAGTTTTAATCGTTTACAACCTCACTGTAATCATCCTATACTTG
>JAHLWE010000090.1 GCA_019058135.1 Promethearchaeota archaeon
AACTTTCAATCTTCTTTGTGAAGCTAATTTTGTTGCTACAGCTCAGAACGATGCGATCGTCCTAGAGGCGTTTCACCTTTCAATCTTCTTTGTGAAGCTAATTTTGTTGCTACATTATTCTTGTTTTGATAAGAAAATGGAAGAGAATAACTTTCAATCTTCTTTGTGAAGCTAATTTTGTTGCTACAGACTTTCAAGAGCTAGGACTTTCAAATATACTATTCTTTCAATCTTCTTTGTGAAGCTAATTTTGTTGCTACCTATATTATTTTAGAATATATTTATATTTAAAAGTATTTAATTTTTTATCTATTTCTTTGATTTATATAGTGAAAATCTTCTTTGAATTTTCGAAATAAGCTTTTTATCGAAAAAAATTAAAAAATTAAGATATTTTCTAGTAAAATTTTAACATTTTTAATTTTTTGGGGAGATCAATTAAAAATTTAAAGTAATAAAAATTTTTCGGTCTTTCGAGCCTTAACAAATTTTAGATTTATTTAAAAGGAGGCTCGAAAAGTTGATCTAAAAAATTCTGGCATGCTTTCTTTTATTTCTTAATATTATTAATTTTACATCAAATCTAGGCAATATATTATGAGACCCATTTATATAATAAGTCATATATTCAAATATTTTTTGTCCAATTAAATTTCCTTGAGTGTTAAAAATTAAACGGTCTTTGAATTTTTTACCATTTTTTGGGGTGAGGCTCGAACCATTTAAAAAGGGAATAAAAAATAATGAAAAAATTAATACTTTATTTATAATTAATTTTTAAATAAATATTACCCATAGATTATCGGGAAAAATAGAATTATTGTTCAAGCTTTAGAAAATGAACTTAATCCTAAATATTTAAAAGAAATTTATATTCTCTAATTCTTCAAGGATATATCTATGGTATCCTTAAGAAGGTTTTTCTTGGCGTTATTTAATGGATCATGAAGGAGTTAAAGTTGAAATTTATGATGAAAATCATATAATTTGGGGAATTAAAGTGTTTAATAACAATTGCTTAAATATACGATATATTCCATATCAATAAATTTTATTTTTTCAATGAGATTATATTATATCAGAATTATTTTTTTACCGCTATAATATATTCTTAAAAGATCATATTCATCTGCTAAGACCGTAAGTGCAATAGATACGGGTTTTGTGCCACCGGTTAATTCACAAATAATTTCAAAATCCTCTTTTTCTTGTTCAATAATATTTTTGCATCTATTATATATTTCTATGTAATTCTCTCTTAAAATTGTTTGAAAATCTAGTTCATGTACTACATTATTTACTTTGTCCTTATCAAGATTAAAATTCTTGAATTTCTGATTAAATTCTGGGCTTGTTATTAAATGATATTTTTTAGGAATTATGCTAAATTTTATTTCTAATAAATCAAGAATATCGACATACAAACTTTCATCTCCTAAACCTCCAATTAAACAAATTTGATCTTTATTTTTGATATTTTCTAAAAGGTTCCCTGAAGAAATTTAGATCACCTATATGATTATTTTATTTATATTTTAATTAAATTTCTATTATATCTTAAATGATTTATTAATTCAATTTTTCATTAAGTATATTAACATTTATACTTTTATTGTTTTTAATTTAAGAAAATCCAGATTTTTTATATTTAATTATATCGTTAATTCTGATTCTTAATAATCTTATTGGAATTTGCATGAAATTTAGATTATCATTTCAATTTTATATTACGTTATTGTATAAAATTTTCAAAGCATTTTAAAAAGTATTTGTCGTTACTTAAAAGCTTTTTATAATTGAAACTTTTTTAAAAGCTATTTTCAAGTGAATATATTTTATTTGATTCTTTTTAAAAGACCTAAATCATATTTAAAATTTTGAAGTTCCTGGAAAGAAAGCACTTTACCTTCGGGAATTCTTTCTCTTAAAATAAATACTAATGCTGTCTCACCAATCTTCATATTTATTTTAACGCGGTTTGTTGCTATTGGAATGCATAAAATTTGAGATAAAAGCTTTGCTGTAGAATCATGGCCAACAGCAGAAATAGCTTCAGATAGATCCAATCGAATTATTTCATCTAAGTATGGAGTAAATTTGTACATACCCCAATCTGTAAGAATAGGAGAATTCAAAATATAATTAATTTTTATTCTTTGATTTGAAAAGTTCAATACCATTTAGCCCATAAATTCATTCTTAATTATCTAATAGATCATTTGTAATTTCATTTTTATTTTTTATATTTAAATAAAATAAATATTTCAATAATTTCGTAATTTATTTTTTTAATTCTCAGGAATTAATCTATTTTAATTAAAGATTTGACAGTTCTTTAATTTAATTTCAAATATAAAACCATAAAATAAATTTTATATCTCTTTTTTTTGTTTCACGTATTTTGTAAGAAGCTTATAGAAATAAAATTATTTTGATTATCGAATTTGATTCTTCCATTTTATATATATAAAATTTAAATAATTTAAGAAAAAATATAATAGTAATAAACAAAAATGAATTTAGACATAATTTTAAAAAATATAAGAATGGAAGAAATTTTATTTTTTCGAGGTGACTGAGATCCCTACATGGATTACTACAGTTGGGTGGAGTTCTTATGCGGTTATTAATCCGATATGGGCGTATTGTAAAGAAAATGAAAAGGAAAATAAAAAAAATCCAGATAAAATTATACTTTTATTCAGCAAGGAAAATCATCAGATTAAAAAAAATGTGGAAAAATGTAAGAACACCATCTTCAAAATATTAAAAAATTATTCAGATCCTCAATTTAAACTTGAAAATATAATCGAATGTCCATTTGAAAAAGAAGACATTGATGTGTATGCTGAGAAATTATTAGATGTTATTAAAAAAGAAATTGGATTAAATGCAGATAAAATAATTCTTGATATGACTCCTGGTAGAAAATACATGTCTGCTCTAAATATGATATATGGAAATTCAGATTTTAAATCTGAAGTCATTATTTATGTTCTTTATTTTTATTTGGAAGATAATAAATATATTAATGTTCCATATCCAATGATTCCAACTATTAAAAATTATTCAATTGATATATTTGATTATAGTAATATATTCCCTAAAGATTTGAAGAGTTTTATTGGAACTGATCAAATGCAAGATGAAATAAAAGTGAATTTAATAAAAATTTTTAAAAGGAAATATATTGAAAATGACAAAAATCAGCAGGAATTAAATGAATTTTTAATTTTATTTGCGATTTTTTTAAAAAATGATTCTATAACTCAAATCTTTTATTTTATAAAAAATCAAGATAAAGAACTTAATAGAAGTGTTATAAGAGAGTTTATCAATGATTTCAAGAATAAAGAATATATATTAATTAGCGAAGTTGTAAAAAATAAATTATCATATAAATCTAATAAATTAACTCAAAAAGGACATGAAAGATTAATGGTCTTAATTAATCAATTTTTATCTAAAGGTGAAAATAATGATTAAAGATATTAGAAATATGAAGATTGATATGAGAAAGGAAAATGAAAATATTAACTTTATCGATCTTGGTACAGAGGAATTAATTTTGTTTATAAATGAATTATATTTAAATAAAATGCAAAAATTTACAATTATCGATTGTTTATATGATTTAAATTTATTTGAAGTCAACCTTATAACGATTAATAAAGAGATAGATATAAGCCTAGGAAATATTTTGGCGGAGATTCCTTATGAAAATAAAGTAAAGGACTTCCTTTATAATAGGTTAATTAGTGATAAAGAAAAAAATGATTTTAAAAATATCTCATCTAATTTTTTTAAAGAATTTCCACATAAAAATCAATTAAGAGATGTGTTTCGTAATACTGGAATATTTTTTAACGATACTAATCAATCTGAATTTGAAAACGTTTTTAATAAAATTAAAGGCTTGAATTTTTTAAATGGCGATTTACCGATTGCTTTTTCTTTTGATACTTGTACATATATCTATCAAACCTTTTCTCATTTATATAAATTTTATAATGAAAAATATAGCAAAATAATCAAGAATATCGATTTCTTGGTTTCTAAAGGTGTAATAGAAGAATTAAGTAGATTCGAAAATAAATATAATATAGATAATGTTAATTCTTTAAAAATTCTTATTTCTTATCCTAATATTGTTGGAAAGTTTTTGAATCAAAATAAGCTTAATACTAGACTAATACATTTAGGACATATCGATTATCTAAAATGTCAAACTTTAGCAAATACTAAAATAGTTGAAAAAGGTGATTCTAAAGATAAAGATATGTCAATTATCAATGGATTAGCTAGTTATGTTGAAAATAATAATATAATGCTATATTTATTTAGCCATGATTCTGATTTTGATAGTCGAGCTAGTAGTGGATTCCCAAATGTCCATAGTTGTTTTTTAAAAAGAGCAGATATTAATGATTATCATTTTAACAAATTTTCATGTGATTGGGAACTTTTTACGCGATTTCTTTACTATTTATCAATTTTATTTGGAGCAATTATACTAAATGTCTCAAATAAGGATAAATTTATAATTTTTGGATTATGGATCGGAAAAAGAAAAGAAGATTGGAAAAATGAAAGAGTAAGGGTTTATTCGCATAATCCAGTATTAACGAGAATTAAAAAAGACTTAGAAATAATGAAAGAAAAATAAAAAGTAATTTGAAGAATAAATAACTTCTCTTTCAATGAATAATACACTTTCTTGTATTAATCACTCTTATGAAAAACCTTCTATTGAGCATAAATTCTCTTTTTAAAAGATTTTTAACTTATTCAAATTTTTCTTTTCTGTTTAATTAATATAATTTCTTACTTTCCTCTCTACTTTTAATTTATTTTTTCTCAATAAACTTGAGAGAATAATTCTGATTTCCTCTTAATTTTCTTTCTAAAACAAAATTTGTTAATATATTTTAGCAGCTTTAAGTTTCAAATATAAAATAATAATTTTCAATCTTCTTAATGAAGCTAATTTTATTGCTACCTAATATTTTTCTAACTTCAGAAGTTAATTTCAATTACTTTCAATCTTCTTAGTGAATCTAATTTTATTGCTACTAAGATTTTGCCAAGATTCTGTATCGATAGTGACCAAAAGTTTCAATGTTCTTAATGAATCTAATTTTGTTGCTACTAAGACTTTTGCTGACGGAAAGGAAGGAGAAATCATGTTTCAATCTTCTTTATGAAGCTAATTTTGTTGCTACAATAAACTACTCAAGGAGTTGGAATAGAAATGAAACCATTTCAATCTTCTTTATGAAGCTAATTTTGTTGCTACAAAACGGAAACCTATGCCAA
>JAHLWE010000091.1 GCA_019058135.1 Promethearchaeota archaeon
ATTAAAATACCTGCAGCACAATCTAATATTCTTAGAGTTCCTCTTACATCTAAAAACAAATCAAGTGCTCCCTCTGCAACTTGGCATAATTCTAAGGCGACAGATCCCATCGTACGAACTTTATACACTTCGTTGATAATGGGTTTATACCTCTGTACAGCCCTTGAAAATGGCTCGGAGGAATTTAATGCTACTCCAGCCACAGCTCTATCTATATCATCAAGTTTAGAAACAGAGATTTGTTTATTATTGAGATAAGCTCCTTTTCCTTTAATTGCCCAGTAGATGGCTTTGGTGTATAAATTAAGAATTACTCCTTCTATTATATTTCGAGAGTTTGATCCGTTCGCATGAGCCACTGAAATACAACAAAATGAGATTCCCCGGTTTGCATTTAAAGATCCATCAATAGGATCCATAATAATATAATCCTTACACTTATCATAGTTCTTTTTATCTCCATAATATTTTTCACCAATTTCTTCACTTACTAAATGAAAATCTATATTCTGTTTTTTAATTATCTCTATTAAGGCTTGCTCTGCAATTGAATCTATCTTAGTGGTAATATCACCACCCGCTCCTTTTTCATCAGTAATTTCTGCCCCTTCCAGTGTTCCTAAAAGAGGATGCACCTTATCATATGCAAATTTTACTGCCTTTTTTAAAATATCAATCCATTCAATAGACATAATTTCTCTCTCAATTAAATCATTATAATAAAAAAATTTACTCATTTTTCAAAATAAAATTTCAATAAAAATTAATAGCCAATAAGTCGAAAAATAAATTTCTTATATCCCAATATAATTTTACATCAATTCTATTTCCACTAAAACAGTCTCGGGAATCTGAATCTTCATAATCAAATGCATCGATCTCTCGCCCGCGATGATATCTATTAATCTCTTGTGGAGTCTCATTTCGTATTTCGCCCAAGTACTTGTACCCTCACCGCAAGGACTCTTCCGAACGGGGACAACGAGTCTTTTAGTAGGTAGAGGAATTGGACCATACTTTTTTATACCAGTTTGCTTACAGACTTCTTCTATTTGTTGACAAACGTTTTTTAAATCATCCAAGTCATTAGAAGATAAACGTATCCTTGCTTTTTGCAAACTTAATCCCAAAATTACAAATTAATTAGTAAATATTTTAATAATTATTTTTAATTAAATTTTATCTTTCTTCATGCATCTTACTTTTACAACATTTAAGAAATTGAAATTTTTGATTCATTCTAACTTGAATTAATTTTGATTTCTCTTCTAAAAACAATTTGAACTTAAATAAATCAAAATTATTAATAAATAAAAATAAAGAGAATAAGAAAAACAGAGAAAATTGCTTTTTTGGCGTAATAAATAGATTTTTTCTTGAAGCAATAAAAATATTTCTACAATACTTAAAAAACGTAAGTTTTAAGTTTAAGATTTGGAAGAATTTCCCTTAATCTTTTTTCAGTTGTGTGGAATATCATCTTTTTATTAAGCGCAAAAGCAATAGTATAACAATCGTTATAAGATAATTCTGCAGGATATTGATATTTTAATAATCCAGCTTTAAAAATGAGTGACTGATTTAAATTCACAATTTTTACAGGATATGTATTAAGAAATGTTGCAATAATTGTTTCTGCATTTATTTTTCCCTTTAATTTACATATATGATAAAAAGCTTCCACAATTATGGATGAAAGAGCATATGCTTCAATTTTTCCAGTCTTAACAGAATTCATTAATTGTAAAATTTTCTTAGGGGGATTTTTAGAATATAGCAGAGTTATGATTCCTGTATCTAAACATACCTTCCCTTTCATTTATAGTTCCCTTTCCAATTCTTCCTTTCGAGATTTTTTCATCTCATTTTTCATTTCTTCTTTACTATAAGAATTTTTTCTTAAAATCTCAGGATCTTTTATAGGAATAATTTTAAGAGTGCCCTCGTCTTCAACTATAAGAACTTTATCTCCATCTTTTAAATTATAACTTTTCCTAAATGTTGCTGGAATTGTAATCATACCGCGATTGGTAATTGTAACCGCTTTTTCATTAACTAGTTTTTCTAACTCCATTTTTTTCACTGATTAATAAAAAGAAATACTAAGTATAAATAAATTTTGCCTAGTAAATATTTAATATAAAAAAGTATGGTATAAGGTAATTGTATTTTTTAAAATCTTAAAAGAAATTGATTTCCTAAACGAACATTATTTAAATATTTTTGGGCGATTTCTAAACATTCGAGTGCTTGCCCTTTTGAGGTTATGGGTAAATCTCTCATCATATAATCCGGATGAAAAACTAATAAACTATAGGGAATCTCTTTATTTATCGATGCTATAAATTCTGCAATTTTTTCCACTTCCTCGACCGTGGTATAACCTGGTACTAATAATGTGCATCCACTCATTTCTGGAACATTTGGACGAGTTCCAAAGTATTTTTCTGCCAAGAATTTGAAATTTTCATAAGTACGTTTATTTGAAATACCACATAAAGCAAGATTCAAAATTTCATGGTAGCTTTTGAGGTCAAATTTAATATTTCCACCACTTTTAAGTGCGATTTGCATGCATTTCTCAACCTGTTTTTTATTTCCACTCCCATTCCATTCCCAGCATATGCGCATTTTTCTTTTGGGATCTGTTTGTTGTAGTCTTTTCAAAATTTTTTCTGAGGCGGCAATTGTAAATAGAAATTGGCATTCTGGAGTCCCTCCAAAGTAGCATACACATGTAATTTTTTTATTTTTAATGAATTCATTCACATAATCATCAATTCTTTTAATGTTGTCTTTAGAAAAGTGTTTATGAGAAGCATTTTGACAAAATAAGCAATCGAAAGAGCATCCATACATAAACGCAGCATAACTATATGTTCCAATCTCTGGACCAGGAAAATTTGAATATTTCGGATAGCCATAAGCCGTTCCCGCAGGACAAAACCATGCATTACAACAATTGGTTGGATTCATATCTAAATACCCATGCATATATGATAAGGCTCTTGAAGGCATAGGAATCTCTTTAGATTTATCTATATTAATCATTCTTAAACCACAATAACTAATATCCCCTACCTCTAGAGAACATTCATTTATGCATAAATTACAAGAAAATTTTTTTTTAGAATCTTCAATATTTGGGGCTATTTCAGGTAAGCCCTCTGTTTTTCTAATTTGTTTATGTATATGTAATACATGCTCCTTTACCTTTTTTCTCTCTTTATTTATAATACAATCTCTGCATATTTGTAATACCTCTGATATTAGCGTACCCGTTTTTCCACAAAATTTACATGTTCCCAAAAGATTCTTACTCCATTTATTTTTAATTAATTTTCCTCTTTTTTTAAAATTAAAAAATTCTGTTCTTTACGTAAACCTGGATTGTCTTGAACTAAAAAGCCATTAAAACCTGCTGATTTGAAATATCTCATAAGTAATTTAGTATCAACTTCTGTTTCGGGATAAAATTCTAAAATTACTCTTCCATTATTATTTAAAACTTCTTTAAAAATTTTAACGGTTTGCTGTAAAATCTTATTTTTTTCATTATTATCTAAAATATCTTCATAAATAAAGTTAAAAGAAGAGACAGAAATAATATGATCAATTTTATTTTCTCTTATCGGTAAATTCCGAATATCAGCCAAGACCAAGTTAAAAGCATCAATGTTTTTTTTCCGAAATAGATCTATCATATCTGGTAGAATATCAATACTAATAACATTAAATCCCTCTTCAAGTATGATTTCTGTCGTAAAACCAGTTACACAGCCTAAATCTAATAATAATAGCTCATCATTATTAAAATCTGAAAAATCACCTAATTTAGAATCAAATAATAAATCTAAACATCTAGCTGAAGTTGTTTTTTGATTTCGCTCCTTACATTTAGATGAGTTATATTCTATTGCTTGATCTTCGATATATG